>NZ_JAKRGI010000010.1:0-248913 GCF_022347625.1 Vibrio sp. Of14-4
GTTTCGCTTAGTGCGAGCATTTTTTATTGACGATGACCCAGTACCAATTGGTGAGCGGATCAATGATTTGGTGCGCTACTCAAGCCCCGAGTATGTTGGCGGAGAGCTAGTGCAAGATTACTCCAATTATTTGCTCTTGCCCTTGGCGGAGCTTTTGGTGTCGATTCACCACCCAGATAGGGAAACGCGCTACCCAGCGAAGCTTAAGCAAGCGTTGGAAAGCCATATTCAGTATTACACCGATGTCGGCAAAGCAGATTCACCCAATATTAAAGGTGATAGAAAAGGCTGGTTTGCTATTTGGATCACGGCGCTGGCCGCACACGCTTTCGAAGCGCGTGGCCTTGAGCCGACCATTGACAGTGAATATATGCCGCTGTGGTTGGTAAAAGGGGAATTTCCAAGCTTTTACGCTCTAGATCCAGAGTATAAACAGTTATTCCCTCATCAAGTTGAAGATACTTAACAAGCAATAAACCCAAGGCCCCTTAGCTTAAGTGCTAAGGGGCTTTTTTATTCACTCGGTTAACGCTCGCGCTTTAACTTTTATACATCTTCTCAAAGTTACTGGGGTTCCAGCCAATCATATAGCGGTCACCAATCTTTAATACCGGCAGAGAGCGTGCACCAATGGCGTCGAGCTCTTTGCGGCCACGCTGCATTTTGGCGTTGGTTAAACGGTATTTATAGCCCTTGGCGTCAAGATAGCGCTGCGCTTCTTTGCAATGCGGGCATTTGTCTTTGACATACAGGACAAGTCGTTTCATGAGGTGTTCCTACTGATTGAGTAACCCAAGAGTGTAATCAATAACAGATGAATGGCAAGCGTGAATCGATTAGAATAGCGCTCACTCAATGATGCGCAAAGTGAGGATAAGTATGGAACCCGCGCTTCGCTATATTCAAGGCTACCCAGAACATATTATTACCCCAGTGACAAAAATGTACCAAGATGGGCGCTTGGCAACTTGGTTTAATCAGCGTTATCCTGAGCATCACACGATTAAAAGTGAGAAAGCGCTATTTGATTACACTATGGCGATTAAAAACCGTTATATGAAAAAGACCGCGCCGCTTAGGAAGGTGACTTACGATAACAAAATACACCTGATCAATAATGCATTGGGGCTTCACACTTATGTGGCGAAAGTGCATGGTGGAAAAATCAAATCCAACAATGAAATCAAAATCGCCAGTGTGTTTAAACAAGCGCCAGAACCATTATTAAGAATGTTGGTTGTCCATGAGCTGGCTCACCTTAAAGAAAAAGAGCACAACAAGGCGTTCTATCAGCTTTGCTGCCATATGGAGCCTGATTACCACCAACTGGAGCTAGATGCTCGTTTGTTTATGATAGTGAAAAATCTAACCGATTCGAAATAGGAAGGCGTATTTGCGGCTTAAATCAATTAATACGGCTATCCTGAACAGTAAATAGCGGCTTTACGGCATATAACAGAGAGGATGCGAGGTTGATGGAATTCGAAATCTATATGCCCTGTGAGCCCAAATGGTTGTGCGATACTTTACTTGTGTTGTTTGCATTGCTTTTTTTGATTGGCTTGGTGGGCTTTGTTTTTGTTGTACGCAACGAATACCTTAAAATTCAGCGCGCTTCGCGGGTGAAAAAACGTCGCAACACACCCTTACAGCAACGAAATAAGCACCAACGCTAATTTATTTTTTGATTTGTTTGGGATTTTTTTTCCTCTAGGGCATTGAGAAGTGCTATCGAAAGCGGATGTTGACCAAATGTCGTTGTGAAGTGGTCCAGATGTTTTAATGCTTGGTTAAGCTCCCCGTGCTCTATTTCCAGTTTCGCTAAATTTAACAGAGTTTGTGGCCTGTTAGGATCGCGGGCAAGGGTGTGTCGAAAGTGGATGATGGCTTGTTCCGGTTTGCCCTCTTTTAACCAACATAGAGCCGAGTTTTGATAAACATCGGCAATGTGATAATAGTCGTCTAGCGTCGCCGCCTTTGTAAATTGTGTTTGAGCCAGCTTAAATTGCGAGCGCTTACAAAGAAAACTGCCGTAATCATTAAGCACTTGGCCATTGTTTGGCTCACTGCGTAGTGCGCTTTTATACCACTTATGCGCTTTTTCATAATCAGAGACAGTATCAAAATAGCGTGCCATCGCAATTTGTGAGCGGTAATACCAGGGGGCATGCTCAAGCGCCATCTGAAAATTTTGTTTGGCCTTCACCATATGACTTCGCTGCATATAATTCATCCCAAGTGTAATTCTGGCATCGGCTTTAAGTCTTTGAGTCGAGTCTAGGTTATCGCTGCTTAATGAAGCGGTGCAGGCAGTTAAAAGCAAAGCAGCCAAGATAATAAAAATCTGCATTGTGATTTCAGTATTTTCTACATTAATTTGAATGTATTACGCTTATTCTCCGGTCTCATCATTATCAGCGCATTTGTGCGAGTTGAATGACAAGAATGTAAGCAACATAAGGAAACAAAGTGTGAGAAAACAAGTGGTTTGCGCGACTATTGTTAGCTTTCTGGCTGGACTGTCGATTAAATCTTCTCTGGCTTCTGAGCTAGATACAGAAACGCACTATACCGAAGAGGGCATTGCTTATGTTGAACTGGGCAATCCATCAAGTGACTATCGCTTGATTTTTATTCATGGCTCTCCTGGCAGTAAAGAAGGGTATCAAGACTATTTGTCTGATCCTTGGCTTTTAGATCATGCGCAATTGATATCTGTGGACCGAATAGGCTATGGTCAATCTCCTAATCGTCTCGAAACGAAAATTAGTCAGCAGTCAAAGCATCTTCAACCACTGCTTGCGAGTGACAAAAAGAATATTGTGGTGGGGCATTCCCTTGGTGGACCAATCGCGCTTTCTCTAGCTTTACAAATGCCCGAGCTGGTGAATGGTTTGGTGTTTGTTGCCCCAGCTTTTGACCCAGAACTAGAAACGCCCAAATGGTATAACATACTCGCTGATACTTGGTTAATCGGTCTGTTTTTGAATCAAAACTGGTCTACGTCAAATGGCGAGATGATGACCCTTGCTGATGAATTATCACTATTGAGTACTAAAAACTGGCAAATTCTAAACAAAATACCGGTTACTTTGATCCATGGTGACCAAGATACCATTGCCGATCCCGATAACTCAATATTTGCCATGCGCCATTTATCAGGCCAGTTAAAAAAATTGGTTAAGGTTGAAGGCGAAGGGCACTTTATTCTGTGGAAAAGCCCATCCAAGATCATTGCTGAGATTAAGCAGATGATAGAAATAATGCCAAAAACTTAAGTGCTCGGCACATTTGGTAGTTCATTGTAGGAAGGCACAAGAGCGGCATTGTTTTCGAGTTTTTACAACCGATCAATTGCTCTTTGCTGCCCATTACCTCAAATCGCTATTGATAGATTTGTTGAAAAAACATGTAACGATTTCAATAAGTGGTTGAGTAGAATGTTTTTATATTGGTAATAATTTTAACAATTAAGTTTGACGTGCTCTAATTGTTAACGATTTTAATTTTTTTTTACATAAGGAGCGCTAAGTTAAAAACTAGGGCTTTTACACCTTTTTATATCCTGTCATAACGACTCACAAATACCCATTTCATTTTCATATAATCAATTGTGATAGTTGTATCAATATTTTTTTTGAATAGCCAGTTTTACTCAAAGTAATGGTGTTCGTGTGTGAGTGCAAGATTTTGGACAGAACCTCCAATGTCTATCTAAGTGACTCAATCGAATGTTATTAGAATGTTGATCTGGTTGCAGCTCTTAAAACTTCATGGATACACGTTATGCCCGCAGTCTCAAAAGCCTCTTCAACATCTTCTCAGCAAGCGATGGGAGCAAATGCCACTCCTGTTTTAAAAGATAAGCAAGAATTAGCTATCGCTAATATAAAAAGCGTGAACGAACAAAAACAGCACAAGATGCCTAGTTTTGAACGGCCTAATTTATATCGCACCAACATCAAACTGAGTGGCAAAAAGGAAAGTGGAGAGAGTGAATTTGACACAGTATTTCCGTTGAGGCGCTCTGATGTTGTAGAAAGTGTGTATGGAGAAATAGAAAAAGAATGCGGAGTTGGCCTGAAAGAATACCCGCTTAGACGTCTTGATGCGGCGTTAGATTTGCCAAAACAGTTGCTTGTTGAAGCTTTAAAAGATAAGCAACCAGAAGCAATAGAGTTTATCGAAAAAGGCTACAACGAGCTTATCATTGAGATTGACAAAGGGTTAATACCATCACTGCGTGAAAGGATTGCCGAGATAAGATCGAAGCAAAGCTCACAGGTTTCTAATCTGCAACCTAGTGAAGAAATATTAGAAAGAATTGAGCGGTTTCTAGATAAAATTAAAGACAAAGCGAGCGTTAATTCGGACGATAGAGGGCTAGCTTTTCAGTTTGCACGTCACGTAAAATCGAGCATTCAAGCCGTAGATGAAGCGCTAAAGTTGAGCCAGATGAATGCGACTATAGGCTCTTTATCTCAATGGGAAAAGAAGACGGCCGATGAATTCTGGCATAGCGATGACTTTTTCAAAAATCGCAAAGGTGAGTTTGAGTTCAAATCGGCGACGGATAAGCTTTGCAGCTCTTTTGGGCAAGAGTTGATGACCCAACATTTGGTCAAGCAACGCACTGAGGTTATGAAGACTCTGACGGCCAATAACAATCGATTGTGTAGTTTATACGCGAAGTTAGACAGGTATGATAAGGGTGTATTGAGCACCGACTATTTTTCGATGCCAAGAGACATCATTGGCGATATCCAAAGTTTGGTGCATGAAAGTGCCAATGAGTTTCGTGGAAAAGCTGGCACCTTTAACAAGCCCAAAGACGCATGGGAGTACAAACCATCTTACGTTACTCAAAAGCTCCCCTTTAAAGAAACAATAAGTCGCTTTTTTGTAGACACAAGCAACAAAGCACGCGAAGCCTTTAACTCACTCACAGAAAAAGTTAAAGGCTTACCCTCGAGCACTCTAGGAGTACTACAAGAGCTTCCAAAGCAAGGTGAACTTGCATCGTATGCGCTTAATCACTGGAGAGATGTTGGTCATAAAAAAGCGAGAAAAGTTGGATTTGATAGGATCAGCGCGCCTGCTGGTTTGAAAGCTGAGGAGCTGAAAGTAAAGTCTATTGTACGCAGCATGTATTGGCTAATGCAGCAACCAGCTTTGCGTATGCAATATGATTTAAATCCCCTACAAGCAGCCGCCACAAACTTGAAAAAAGATAAGCCTTTGGAAGCGGATTTTGCCGCTGAAGCGATGAAAGATTTAGCCCAGGCAGTGATTGATGATTTTTCTACTGGAAAAGCTCATGATAAAAACACCAAGAACTCAGGTGAAAGCAATGATAAAGCTATTAAAGTCAGGGAGTTTAATCAAGCCTGTAGTAAAGCATTAGACGTATCCAAGGATATTAAAGCTCAAGTTGCCAGCTTGCCCAGTTTATTGAGGGAGCTTGTTAACTCGCATTCAGATAGCTTGTCAGATTGGGGACAGGCAACACTGAAGACAGAACTCGATAAGATCATTGACTCCAACTTTTATGATCCGGTAATCACCGAGTTAGACGATATTTTTAACGAGCTGAAGGGCAAAACATCATTCACCGAAGATGAGCTAGGTGACATCATTCACCAAACTCGTATTGCAAGCGTATCGGGCAAGAGTGATTTGGATAATCTCGATTTAAAAATTACTTCTTTAACAAGTAAGCGTCTCGACCCATTTTCTCGACATGCTAAAGTCGCCAAAGACTGGGGTATGAAGGCTAATGAAATGATGCCTGAAACGGAAATTCCTACGACTGAATCCTTACGTCAACTATTGCAAACTGAGGGCTTGCTTGATGCTGTTAAGTCAGATGATGACCCAGAAGGGATTCTATTCGCGACTCGAATGTGTCAAGAGTGGCACTACGCACGTAAAGATAAAACTATTTTGCCCAAAAAACCAGATCAACACCTTGCAGAAGAAAAGTCGTTTGCAGAATTTGCGGTAAAGTGGGGGCAGAAACAAGCGACTCGAGGTGTGATCTACGCGGTCATTGAGGGAGGTGTTGACCTCGCGGCTGGTGCTACCGTCACTTTAGTTAAAGGCACAGTCAAAGCGGGAGTTAAAACAACGATAGCGTCATTTACAATTCCGTATAAGGTCCATCAGATCAAAACGGGTGTCATGCCCGGGGAAGACTACCCATATAAAGTTGTGCAAGACGTGGTTAATAACAGACTGAAGCAGCTTGGTTTTAAAGCTGCTATGTCTTTTGTACCTCGACCGATAAAGACTGCAGCGGGTAGTGCAATAGTGATGAGTGCACATGCACATAACGCGATGGTTGACCCGAAAGATAAAATTAAGACAGATTCTTGGTTGAAGAGCATTGCTGTTGAAGCTGCGGTTACAGGAATGTTCATGCCAGTGTCACTACTCGCAAGTGCAGCAACAAGTAAAGTGATGGAAGCAAAAGCACTCAAGGCTTTAAAGCTCGATTTGACGAGTAAACAAATACCAGAACAAAAGCAAAAGCTTCTCCAAGCCTATCAGAATTATACCAAGGGAATAACAACTCAATTTGAAGAGATGAAGCAGCAGTTTAAAGAGGAAATGAAGGACAAACTGCCTAAAGAAGTTATTGATGAGATGATTGCTACTCAAGACCTCGCCTTTGAGACTGACATCGCTGAACTTCAGGAAACATTCAGGCAAGAACTGTCAGACAGTTTTGATATGAATATGCAAGATCTCCAAAATAAAGGATTAATTGATAGTTGGAGTCCTTTGTTTGCAGAGGATACAGATGGCGGAAATAATGTTCTTGATGAAGGCGAAGAATCTATAGAATCAGTAGCAGCTTCGCATGATTTACAGGGAATTAGTATATCCGGAAGCAACGAATATCGAGAGACAGTTCGCTCACATTTACGGACACTTCAGCAGACTGAAGTAGGTAGAAACACTCTTAAGGCAATGAATGAACTTGGTATTACGATAAGCTCTCATCATGCCGCTAAACCCATGCGAATTGGTGAGGATGGCCAAAAGTATTTTGCCAATTTCGCAAGTCCTCTGACAAAGACCATTTATTTTGATCCCCATAATACATTGTCGGCATCAAGTGCGGATGAACTGAAGGCTCGTCCTTGGTTGGAATGTGATCCTACAATATCACTGACTCATGAAGTGCAACATATCAGCCTGTACCACAACCCAGCAATTGTTAGTGCCCATGGTGAGAATTTTATTCTAAGGGGGCAAGGAGACCCGATGAATGAACACCTTATCAGTGGCGTCGATTATACGGATTCATTAGGTGATACCTTCTACTTTTCAGACCCTAAATGGGTAGAGGACAATGTCTCAAGAGCATCTGGCACTAACGGCTTTGTAACAGAAAACGACTATCGCCGAGCGTTTTACGATTACAAACAAGAACCCCCCGTTTTACGGGAAGATTATTGGACGGGCTTGGACGATATATGGAATGATGATATTGCCCCATATGATGTGCAAGACAGCATGAATGTAAAAGGGCATGTCACCGATGAAGAAGTTTCACTTGCTCGCTATGCTCGCCATACAGGGGAAGAAGGTGAAAGAAACTATCAGAGCCAAGCCAGACGCGCTAGGTACAGACAAGCCAATAAATTCTTTACACGTTTTAATGGTGATGTCGAACAGGTTAAGGTGAAGTTTTATAAGAAGATCAGGGATATATATAGCACTGACGGTCGAATAGAATTCCTTGAAAAAAACCTCAAAAGAATTGAAAAAATGGCGGCTCAAGCTAGAGGGAATGAACAATCGGCATTTTTTTCTGAAGTTATTTCATTATTAAAGCAAGCCGCTGATTCAAATGACGCCAATCATTTTAGTGATGCACTACGTGCTTTCCGTCCTCCTTTGTCAGAGGTTGATGCAGAGATCCTTGATAACGTTTTTAGCTCCGATTTTCTCAAACATGAGCTGATTCAGCCTATGATTGATTACCATAAGTTCGTCATAGAGTATTCCCTAGCGTATAGCGAAGAAGAGTTTAGCGCTTTTATTGAACAACAGGATGTTATAGCGAGACAGCCCAATACAGGTGGTCCCAGGGGAATGACTATCAATGATGAGTTTCGTAAGAATGCACTGATAGTCATTGGCAATATGAGACATAAGGAATCGCGAGACGAGTATCTTCAGCAAAGAGTATTGTCTCGAATGAATGCGGTTAAAACAGAGCTTGGTCTTGGTGGAAGTGACATTGAGCCAAGGCAGTACGAGCAGATATTAGCTGCGTTGAAGGAGAAAAAAGAAGCGAGCACAAGTTCTTTCGACAAAATAATTTATACCTTGTCTGAACAAGCCTTTGAATCAGAACTTGACCGTGCGGAGCACTCTATCCGGATAAAAAATATCACAGCCGAGATCTATCAGCGCCCAAGTTTTGATGAATTTAAACTGCCTTTGCTGCCAAGTGAAGAACTCTTTGTAAAGAGTCACCCGGAACTTGATCAAGAAAGTGCCCTGTCAAGGATTCTGCAATATCGAAACGGAGAAATTGCCAATCTGCATCAGGATAGCACACAGATAGAAAAGCTTTATTTTGATGGGCTACAAGACAAAAGCCTACCTAATGGTGGTGTTTATACCAAAGCGCAACAAATTAGAGACATTGAAGTGCATGGTGGCCTGTTGGCTTATGAGAGATCGATCATACGAAGCCACAGAATGGCGGGACTTCTGGGAGATTTGAATCACCAAACCATCGCTAAGCAATATTGGGAACAGCGCGGTATTTCAAAGCCTGAGAACGTTAACTACGTGTATCGCTATCCCAAACTACCAGCTGCAAACTTATATACAATGCCCAATGAAGGGGATAGTCGAAAAGTTCAAGTGGAAAAGCTTGAAAAGGTTAGGCTGGATGTTAGCTACTATCGGTTAATTGAACAAAAAATGGGTAAGCCTTACTTCCATTCAGTGAACAGGACTGAACTTGGGAGTGAAGAAATCAATTGGGACCCAGAAAAGTACAGTAAGTTGTTGGAACAGCGCACAACAGCCTTGATTGATGCTATGCCAGATAAGGTTGAGCAAGAATATGTCAGGAATACTTTGCATAAAGCATTGAATCCTCCCAACTTTACGACTTCAACAGAAGCTTTGCCCTTTTTCATGAAGCCAGTAATAGATGGAGCTAGGTTGGAAAATATGTTGCTTATCAGAGATGGTGATAAGTATACAATGATCAGCTTGCTGCCACCTGGCAAGGTTCAAACTTATAATTCTAAAGACGATCTGAACGCATTTGTTCTTAATGAAGCTAATCATGAATTCTTGCTTTCACATGTCAGTCTTGTAAATCAAATGGACGGTATTTCATTTGATGGTATGGAATCGGCTCTCGAAGATCTTGCTGATCCTGCTAAGCGGGAGAATTGGAGACCGGCGAGGAACGCTCTGGGAAGAGTGCTTGGTCTTAGTAAAGAAGCGCCACTGGATAGACTCATTTTTCCGTATAGCTCTGAAAATAGAATAAATGGCCGCGGCATATTTTCTAATTTAGCTGTGTCATCTATCGGTGATAGTGGCGGTGGTCATATTGTCAAAACAAATTTGATTCAGGCACTGGGTGAAAGCTATTGGCAAGGAATTACAGGTTCTCATACTGTAGAAGTTGCCGGTGATTATCAGTTACCGCCTCAATATCAAGGCCTCAGTGGAGAGGAGCTTTTTAAGAAACTTTACAGCCCACAAGCCAAAACGGACATGCAAAGATTGGTTGAAGGCAAAATCAACGAGTTCGAAGCAAACCATTTCTCAGAGTACTCGGATCACCTTAAAGCGACCTTTGACAGGCTCGTTACTTCTGCTGAGCGTGACGGCAAGTTAAGTCCTGAAGGAAAAGCTCTGATTCTAGAAATGCAAAAGGGTTCCGATACTGTCGAGGTGTCTATTCCAGGGTTGCAAGGGAAAAGGGGTGATTATTTTCCACTAGAAGGAATGCTAATCATTAGAAAAGGTGACCACCATATTCTTGTGAGCCTTCAATCTGACGGAGCGCTTATCGAGTTTGAACGTAAACGTTCTGTTGATGAAGACGGGTATGCGGATGATTCACTATCTCTTGATAGCTTTTTCAGTAACCCCGCAAATAGAAACTTCATCCTTTCGCACATGAGCGAGTTTGATAAGCAGCCTGATCTGCCAGGTGGCAACACACCAGGCAAGGAGCTAGATAGGTTTGAAGCTGGATCAAATTACTATCATGGTACCGAATACGCACTTGAGGATGATCGGGCTTTTGGTTGGTCTGTTGATGCAGGCCTCAAGTTAGACCATTTACCTCTAAATGGTAATGACAACATATTCGATACTATTGGTAGAAGAAATTTGGAGAGGCTTAGACAAGACGCTGATGCTCTGCTTACCTCTCATGCTGAATGGAATACAAAGAAAGCTCTCGAGATTGTCGGTGGCGTTTTAGCGGTTCCAGCGTTTGCACTAAGTATCGCTGCAATCGTCGTTAGTGGAGGTACAGCTACTCCTGCCGTGGTTGCCGGTGTGGCGGGTGCTGCAATGATTGTTGATGCTGCGAGCTTGGGAGTAGGGCTAGCAGAAGGGGTGTATTTGCTTGTTGAAGGAGACTCGCCTGAAGAAAGGGCCAGTGGACTCATTCCTTTGGCCCTAGCACCTCTGGATGCGCTAGGTATGGCGTCGAGTGCTGGCGACGTAATCAAGGCGCTAAAAGCGCTGAAGTCTGCGCGACAAGCTGGAGATGGAATCGGCGACTTAAGCACTCTAGTCAGTAGTTTGAGAAGGCAAGGCCCGAGAATCGATGATGTTCCAAGTGATTTTCAAGCGTCTTCGGCTGTATGGAAATCTGATACGGCGCAGCAGTTCAGCGAAGATATAGATGTTTTGTTGGATCAGATTCGTCGTGATATAGATGAGCTCAAGAGTTTGGAAGATGAAATGACAAATCTGGTTCGCTCATATCCACCGGGAACGGTTGCTAATGCAGTGCTTGAAGATTTTAGTGAACTTGACTTACAAAGTAGTGTCGCCGTTCAGAGGTTAGCTGCGCCAAATGTGAGAGAGGGATATCTGAGAGCCGTGATACAAGACAATGGTCAGCCTGTTACTGCAGTACGCTCAAGTCGTGGAGATTATATATTTTCTGATACGAAGGTGGGGGCAAAACCGATAGGATTATCATCGAGTAATCAAGACAACATATTGAGTTACTTAGATGCCAATAGCGCTAGAAAAGTAACTAACGAAATCGGTGAGTTACAGACTATCTATGCTAGGGTGATCCCGAGACGCCCTTCTGCACGTTTTAAGGGGCTGTTCCCAATCGAGCAAGGAACTAAAGAATCTCTTAATGGTTTTACTAATTTCTTTGTGAGGACAGGCATGCCGGGGCCAAGCATTCAGGGCCTACCTACTCCTGGAGGTGTTGGAAAACCATTATCCGGAGCTGCTGCTCGGATAAAGAAATTGGTCGGGTGGGAAAAATCGCTAACTGGAGGCAAGGGACACGGAGTTATGCTTGAAATCTCACCATACCCGGGTAATGGGATGATAAAAGTTGGTGAAGGTGAAGTAACTTTTGGTGATATAGCTAAAAAGTTACGTGCCGGACAACCTGTCGAAGAGACTAACCAACCAAGCCGTCTGATGGGAGGAGTAGAAGCATACGTAGATGAACAAGGTGTGCCAAAACTAGCATCATATATGAAAGATCGTCCGGTTAGCATAGCACTGTATGAGAGAGATTATAATGCCTTTCTCAAGACCTTGGATAGCAATTCAGATGAATTTACACGACACCTCAAAAAATTTGAAAAAGGTAAGAAAAAGTTATCGACAATCGAGGAGACAAGAGCAAAAAATGAACAACAACTTGGTGGGCATGGTGTTGTATATGAGGAAAGTCAAGCAATAGGGAGCAGAGAACTCGATAGACTGGAACAAAGCTCTCCAGACCTTAAGCCGGACGTCATTACGGATACTGACGTTGTCCCAAACGGTTTCCAACTAATTAGGGGAAAAGGTGACCCTGCTAAAAGACTTGTCATTAGCGCTCATGCTGCTTTTGACGATAAACCTAGCTTGGTTCACATTCCACCAGGGAAGAAGGTTGTATTCTACGGGCCACACGGTAATACGCTTGCCGATGTTCCTGATAAAGCCGCTGACCCTATAACGAAAGGGAAAGAAAGAATCGGCCTAGAGATGTTTATCAACGGGCAACCCAAGAAGTATGCTTCTATGTCTGGGGGTAGAAGTAAAAGTATTGAATTTGGTGATTTTGATGATGTAGATCTGCTGTCTGCGACGGGTATTGGAGATCTTAAGGAATATGCAGGAGATATAAGAAACTACAAAGTTAAACATTATGAGAAAACCGCACTTAATGCCTATATGGGGGCCGTGTGGGAAAACCGCGCAATGCACGAGGCAGGTCAGGATGTTATACCAACTGATGTAGTCGTTGTTGATCAAAGTGCTGGTTGGGATAAATCACTTAGAGATGTTATACATGAAATGCGGCCTGGCGGCAGATTAAGTAATTATGATGAAGTGTCATTTGTTGCGTGTCGTGAGCCAATGGGCGCGGGAGGGAAAGGCCCCAGTTCTTACATTCATTTTCATGACAGTGGGACAAATGTACCTGGTCAAAACTTGCGAAGTGCACCAGCCACAAATGGTTTACAACAGGATAATAGTTCTTCTCGAACGGTTGTGACCCGTGTAGTAATTACTCGTACCACAACTGGGGTTAAAATTGACCAGCAAGATATTGGTGAGGTAGTTCCAGAAAGACATGTAGCTATACGTCCGAGACAGTCTGTCGAAAAGACTAAAACTGAAGCGCGAACACCGATTACTAAAGGTGGCACGGATGGATTCTCTTGGCCTAAGTTAAGTGGTCAAAAGCCTGATAGTCAGTCATTAAAGTCATTTACTACCCCTAGCGGGGAAACAGCTTCTGTCGTTAGAAATAAGGTTGGGGATGATTTTATGCTTTACACCGCTAACGATGGCGTTCAAGCAAATACTTTGTTGATATCAGTTCACGGTGGTTATCATCAAAGTGCGTCTTTAGCCAGCCGTGCTCCTAAAACGGGAGACATTAAAGTTCCAGGTGGGGTCACTATGGAGTTCTTAGGGCCGCATGGAAGGACATTATCCGATCCCTCGATAGAGATTATGAACAATCCTAACTTTAGCCCACACTCAACGGTAACGAGCTCAGGCCATACGTTCAATTCACATAAAACTACAGGTAGCACACATATGTTCCAACGTAATGTCGTTGATGCCTCTGGTTCAAGTGATGTTGGCAGTATAAAAGATTATCGAATATTTAAATATCAAGGGCGGCATAGTGGTGGTGCGGAAACGGAAGCTAACATAGTGGACGCGATAATAAATAATCGTCAAGGCACAACAAGGACCACAGATGTGCTTACCGTTCGTGAGCGAACCTTTGCTTTCTCAGAGGCGAGCTTAAGTGATGTTTTTCAGCAGTTGGACCTTAAGAACTCACAATATAAATATGTCACATTCAGTGGTTGCAGGAACGAGTTGTCGGCGGCGAACCCACCCAACTACTCAAATAAAGGCGGACAACGTATGTTGATAACCGTTGACGTGTCTGGAGATACCCCAAGAGTTGTCTATGCTAAGCCTATCGCTGAATTGTTGCAGCAGCCCGAGGATGATACAGAAGCCTCTCAGGTTACCCAACATACAGAAGATTCTCAGGCTAGCCAAATAGATAGTTTCAGCCATTTGCATCGAATCTATGACCAACAGAACCGTATTCAGCAATGGGATAGTTGGATACAAAATAATCGTAATGCATTGATGCAATTATTTGAAGAAATGGCAAATGGTCATTCTGAAATATTTCAGGAATATCGTTCCAGTTTTGATGACAATACCGCACTGGATCTATGGGTGAGCGTACAACGTTTAAAAATGGTCAGAGAAAACCCCAATAGTTTCCCAAGAGAAATAGAAAGTGCATTTGTTAACGCGGTTAAGTCGCTCAATTTGGCATTAGAAACTGAGGGACAATAGTCACGCAGAGATGCCAATATAAAAACGGCTGGAATAACCCAGCCGTTTCAAATGTTATTAATCTGTGGCAATTACTATTAACGCCTATCTAAACGGTGCTAATCATCTTTAGTAAAGTTTTCTTCACTAAACTTGTCCAAATCATAAGGTGTTTGTTGATAAACACAGTAATTGAGCCAGTTAGAAAATAGCAAATGTCCATGGCTTCTCCAACTAGCAACGGGTGGGTTGTCTGGATTATCGTTGGGGTAGTAATGTACTGGAATTGAAGGCTCCATCCCTTCGCCTAAATCACGAATGTATTCATGATGTAGCGTTAACGCGTCGTATTCAGGGTGCCCAGTAACAAAGACATTACGCTTGTCCTTGGTTGATGCGAGATATACGCCAGCCACATCGGATGTCGCTAAAATATCGAGGTCAGTATGCTCTTGTAAATATTGAGGCGAAAAGTCGGCATATCTAGAATGGGGTGCTAGGAATGTATCATCAAATCCCCGCAGCAAAGGGTGAAAACAATGATGAATTTGATGATGGTAAACACCTGAAAGTTTTTCTTTGAGCGTACGTTTGGGGAGATCATAAAGGAGCTTTAGCCCCGCTTGAGCTGCCCAACATACATATAATGTTGATGTGACGTGTTCTTTTGCCCAAGCCATAATGGCTTGCAGATGCTCCCAGTAAATGACATTTTCAAATTGTACCAATCCGAGTGGAGCGCCTGTGATGATCAATCCATCAAAGTTGCGGTTTTTTACCGCTTCAAACTGTCGATAAAAATTATTGAGATGTTCCGTGGGCGTATTTTTGCTGGGCCTATCGTCAATACGAAGCAGCTCAATGTCTATTTGCAGCGGACTATTTGAAAGCAGACGAAGAAATTGAGTTTCAGTCTCTATTTTTTTTGGCATAAGGTTAAGAATGAGTACCTTAAGGGGCCGAATTCCTTGAGTTGAAGCCCTTGATTCTAGCATGACAAAAATGTTTTCCTGACGGAGGACATCACTCGCAGGTAATTGATCGGGGATCTTTATTGGCACGGCTTACTTCCTTGGCTATTTAGACGTCTATACTTCTGAATCTAACGTAAACCTTTCTTGATGTCGATAAGATTTTTATGATGTTTTAGAGTAAAGTTAGGGCCTTGTTATTCGAATTGGTTACTTATGGTGTTGAAACTAATCATTGTGCGTGGATTACCAGGTTCAGGTAAAAGCACTTTAGCTAAGACTCTTGGCATAAACCATTATGAAGCAGACATGTACTTCATTAATGAACACAACGAGTATCAATTCAATCCTGATGACATAGCGAAAGCGCATTCTTGGTGTAAAAAAATGGTTCGTAAGAGCCTTAAAAACAAACAGAGTGTTGTCGTTGCCAATACCTTCGTTATGAAATGGGAGGTTACCCCTTACTTTAAAATGGCTAGGCAATATGGCGCTGAGTTTGAAGTGATTGAATGTAATGGTAATTACGAGAATATCCATGGTGTTGATGCAAAGACAATTGCAGAGATGAAAGCACGCTGGCAAAAATGGTGATTAGGAAGCTAGATATTTAATTTATAATACGAGCTTGAGTTCATATACTTTGCTTTCTATGCTCAATGAGTTTTAACCTAACCAACTCAGAGGGCAACAATGGGAAACATTAACGATATTGAACTGCAGACAGCGAGCACACCAACATACGGCCGTAGCCTTTTCCGTGAAGAAGTGCCTAGCGATAAAATGCCTGACATTGAACATGACCCACAAGCAGTATATCGCTTCATACGTGACGAGCTTCAATTAGATGGTAACCCAACGCTTAACATGGCGTCATTCGTGACCACAGTGATGGACGAAGAAGCAAATCGGCTTATTCGGGATAATTTAGGTAAAAACTACATTGATGGGGAAGTATACAACCGTACTCTAGAAATAGAGCAACGTTGCGTAAGGATGTTACTGGATCTTTTCAACGCGCCACACAACATGAAAACGGCGCAAGAACTGGCTGATGATAAAAACATACCCAGTGGATGGGGAACGGTAGCAATCGGTTCTTCTGAAGCTTTGATGCTATGCGCTCTATCTCACAAGGAGCAATGGAAAAAGAAACGCAAAGCCCAAGGTAAACGTTTTGATAAGCCAAATATTGTTATTGGCTCTGATGTTCATATCACCTGGGTCAAGTACGCTCAGTATTTTGATGTTGATATAAAATGGATTCCAATTAGTGAAGAAAACAACTTCGTTATCTCAGCGAACCAAGTACGAGAAGCTGTCGATGAGAACACGACTTGTGTCGTCGCTGTTATGGGGACATCTTACACTGGGCAGAATGATCCTGTCGAAGCAATTAACGAAGTGCTGGTCGATATAAAGAATGACTCTCAAAAAGGCTGGGATGTGCCACTGCATGTCGATGGTGCCAGCGGTGGTTTTATTGAACCCTTCCGTGATGAGAATCAAGTACAGAGACTAAACTGGGATTTCAAGTTAGAGCAAGTGAAAACCATCAATGTGTCTGGTCATAAATTTGGTTTAGTGTACCCTGGGGTTGGTTGGGCATTATGGAAAAATTTTCATGAAATCCCAGAGAAGCTTTTTATTACAACTAATGTCCTTGGCTTTGATGAGTCTACCTACAGCCTTAATTTCTCGCGGGGCAGCGCAATGGTTCTGGCTCAGTACTATAATTTTTTACGATTAGGTAAAAGAGGTTATGGTTCGGTAATACAAAACCTGATGTCGTTAGCACGAGATTTGTCTAATGGGTTAGGCTCTTTGCGCTTAACGGTGACGGAGCATGATAAAAATGCTCAAGATGATGCTTCGGAAACGGTAATTTTTAAAGACAAACCAATATTTTCAGTCATCAATAACGCCGACTATTTTCCAGCATCTGTTGTAAGGCTTAATCTAAAATATGATGGTCAGGATAAACCTTTAACGAATGATGATATTGAAAACTATTTGTACTCAGTTCATGATATATCAGACAAGCTTAAGCAATCTAATTGGGTAGTGCCTGCTTTCACTATGCCGCTTGAAAAAACACCGCCTATCAAAGATAAAAATGATAATGTTATTAAGCCTGCAAATCACGATGTGCCAGCCATTGCAGTGATGCGCATGGTGGTGAAAGAGGGCATCAGTAGAGATATGGTCAGTATATTGATTCAAAATTATGCCGATGCAGTGATCAAGCTTGAAGAGCAAGTGCGTGGTATTCAAAATCCTGATAAGACATATAAAGCAAGTATCTCTTTTGAGCAGGAAGTGGCTTGTGGCGCAACCGATTTAGTTGAAGTGGCTTGCTTGAAGCTGAAGCATATTCAGAAAAATCCAGCAAAAGCATCAAGAGTAGCTCTTGGGGCTAAATAAGCCGATAACTCGCTCTAAACTAATAGTTTAGAGCGAGTTTGTTTTTTCAGCGTATATGTGAAAGTCTAGTTTTTACTAATTAAATGACAGCGGTTTCCTAACCTAGAAAACCGAGCTGACTCATCAAACCTTCTATATACCTTTCTGTCTGATTTATAGCCTTAGAGTATTAGTAATCCAAGCACTTAAACTTTTAAGTAGAGGGTAGGTAATAACAAGGGCCGCCAAAGTAGTGAAAGTGAGCGTAATTGGGCGCTCCCATAGGAAACTTAATCCTCCATCACTGAGCATTAGCGATCTTCGCAAATTCTCTTCCATTAGGCCACCAAGGATAAACCCCAGCAGCAGGGGGGCTAATGGATAACTCGCTAATCGCAATAAAATGGCGCCGATTGCGATAATTAACATAATAAATACATCAATAGTATTAAATGATACTAGATAGACTCCCGTGATAGAGAAAAATAGTATCATGGGTAATAGTATGGTGCGTGGAACTGAAAGTAGCTTGGATATATAAGGGATCATGGGTAGGTTTAAGACTATCAACACCAAATTGCCCAAGTACATAGAGATAATAACTGACCAAAACACGTCTGGATGATCAACAAACAATCTGGGGCCAGGTTGAATTCCATATGCAAGTAACGCTCCCAGCATTATTGCTGTAGTGCCTGAACCAGGAACTCCAAGGGTTAGTAAAGGGACAAACGATCCACTGGATGCAGCATTATTTGCTGATTCAGGTGCAACCAACCCTCGAATACTTCCTTGACCAAATTCCTGTTTTTTATCCGCGGGAGCCAAGTTGCGTTCCATTCCATAGCTAAGGAATGAAGCAATAGTCGCTCCTGCTCCCGGTAAAACACCTGTGAAAAAGCCGAGTATAGACGAGCGAATAGAGACAGGAGTGACTTCTTTTACTTCTTCAATGGTTATTTTCATACTACCGATATTACTTAATTTGCTTTTTTCCTCATTTTGAGTGTCTTTGGGCATTGGGTTAAGCATACCAATTAATGTCTCACCTAGGGCAAAGGTTGCCATAGCCAGCATTAAAAAACTAAAACCATCCATTAGGTCTGTTAGACCAAAGGTAAAGCGTTCTACTCCCACGCCTTTGTCGACACCTACTGTTGAAAGCATAAGCCCAAGTATAGTCATCATCCAAGCTTTGAGAGTTTGCCCTTTACCAGCAAATGCAGCCACAGCAGATAACCCAAGTAGCATAAGTGCAAAATAATCGGGAGATTGGAAACTGAGAGAAACACTAGCTAGTGCTGGAGCAGCCACTAGCAACATTACAGCCGATAAAGTTCCCCCAGAAAATGAAGAGTAAGCGGCTAGTGCCAGCGCTTTACCAGCTTTACCATTTTGAGCCATAGGGTAGCCATCAAACGCGGTAACGACTGTAGACGAGCAACCGGGAGCATTGATTAGGATAGAAGAGGTTGAGCCGCCAAAAACGGCACCATAATATACGCCAGCCATAAGAATCAAACCTGATGAAGGTTCAAGGCTGTAAGTGATTGGAATCATGAGGGCAATAGCCGATATGGGTCCGAGCCCAGGGATCATACCGACAAAAGTACCAACAAAGCAGCCCATAAAGACCATCAAAATATTCATTGGCATGACTGCTGTGGAAAGTCCTTGTAATATTCCATCTATCATAATGCTATACCTTTACAGCCAATTGGAGAAAACTATGCCCGGTTCTAAATAAATACCTAAGCCTAGTGTTAATAAAAGATAAAAGGCTATTGCAAATGGGAAAGATGCACCAAACAACACCGTTTTTCTCCTTTCGCCAAGCAAATAAAAGCCAATCAGGAGGAATGTACCTGTTGCAAGGGCAAAACCAATGTAAGTAAGTCCAAGTCCGTATAAAACCATCAATACTAAAAATTTAATCAGAAGCTTATAATTGAGTATTTTGGTATTTTCATTGTTAGCATCTGGCTTGGCTGTTACCAGCAGTAGTAATGATAAACCAATCCCTGCAAAAGTTAATAGTGTCGGAAGTGTTCTGGCTGTGAATGGCTCATACTCATCACTTGGAAAGAGAGGTATTTGCGTTGTTTGATAACCGTAGCTAAAACATATAACAAGGAATATTAGGGCACTAACTCGGTCTCTATTTGGTAAGTTATTATTGGCTTGTATCTGCTTGGTATGAAAATATTTCGATGAGGACTTTGGCATGGCTAACTCTCGCAATTTACTATAGGTCAAACCGTACATGAGCGCTCAAATAGCAATGGTACTAAAATTAAACTTGGTTAGTTAAAAGTTTAAAACTTCGCTTCTATGATTGAGACGTTCATGTACGGAAAGTTAAAGGGATTTAGCTTATTTTAGAAAACCGAGTTCACTCATTAATCTCCCTATTTGTCTTTCCTGACCTTCAAGAAAGGCATAAAAGTCTTTATCTGCTTTATAGTTATCCATCCATCCATTTCGATTTTTAACTACTTGCCATTCTTCAGTTTTATACATTCTTTTCAGTGCATGATTCCACTTATCTACTTGTTCTTGATTGATTCCCGGAGCTGCAAAAAAACCTCTCCAGTTGGCAAAAACGGTGTTGTTGCCATATTCAGTTAGAGTTGGGATATCGGGAGCCACATCAATACGCTTTTGAGCTGTGATTGCGAGAATTTTTAACTGACCGGATTTAGCTTTCTCAAGAATCTCTCCGAGACCTGTAGATAAGAGTTGCGTTTCTCCTGACAATAGAGCGGCGGTTGCTTTAGCGCCTGCATCATAAGATATATATTTTACTTTTCGCGGGTTAAATCCTTCGTTTTTAAAGGCTGCTGCGATGACTAAATGATCCATGCTTCCTCGTGCAGAGCCGCCGGCGATTTTGATTTTGCTAGGGTTGCTATGAAAGTCTTTCACAACATCAGGCCAGCTTGTATATTGTGAATCTGTAGAAGTAGCTATGGCACCATAATCAGCAATAGTTGCCGCAACAGGAGTTAAATCTCGAAAAGATTGAGGGAATATTCCATTGAGTGCACGGACAACAATCGGAGTAGAGCTTACCATTAAAGTGTTTGGTTGGCGTTCTGCTGTCTCAATTAGGTGTGAAATAGCTTTACCACCGCCACCACCAGATAAGTTTTGAAAAGATACTTGGTCAACAAGCTCTTCTTTGACTAGCACGTCGCCAATACCTCTTGCTGTCATATCCCAGCCACCACCTGCTCCACCAGGTATTAGAAAATGTAACTTTTCAATTTCTTCTGACGCGATAGATTGACTTGCTAAGGGAGCTGCGATGAACACACACACAAGGTGTCGCATAAAACTTTTAAACATAGTTTATATTCCTTATGTTCTATTTAAACCTAACTTGAGCAACCTTTTCACATGTGTGGTGTTAGCCTGCTCATCACTATTAGTGATGCAACAATACTCATATGTTATTTGTTCGTCAATGATATGTTTTAAAACTGAAAGTTAGTGAGGTTAAAATTTATGTTTGGCAGGGTAGTAACTGTCTGTTTTTCAATTAGCTTATTAGAAAGCGAATCTAATTTTGAGGCTTACGAAGTTTAAGAGTTACTGGTTAGACGGCTTATCAAAGTTATTACATTCTTAGAACTTGTGAGCTACTTATGATTTAGGAAAGCGGCTTAGGTTATCTATATTTGAGTGAAAATACTTCATATTAACTAATTTCTTTAATTTTCTTTAGTCTCTATGTAGTATGCTCTATGATAAAACATGGCTACCAAGCATACTACATAACTTATTGCTCTCTTAGTCTTTTTTATTAAAAACTATACTTTAAACCAATGGAGACTAGTGAATTTTTATTGTCAAGGCCTGCAGAGTTATCAAAACTATCGACCTCACCAGTTGCGTTATCAATCATGGTTGTGTTTGCTTTAGCTTCGTCATAAATTGTGTATGCGTATTCTGCATATAATTTAACGTTAGGGGTAAAGTTATAGCCATAATTAAGAGTCAATGAAACAAAGTCCGAGTTACCATTACTTTGCTCATAAAACGTTAGATCTCTTGCATTATGGTTGTCTCTATCTTTGGCATTAACCCAAGGGCTCCACTTAACTTGAGCACCAAAATCAGACTTATTGATACTGTATTCGCCTGCTAAGCCAAGGTAAAATACTTTGAATTCTTGCTTATAGTCTATACCCACTGAATTATCGGGGAATGACCCAACATCAGCACCATTGTTATACCAATAGGTACCTCCAATGCCATCCCATTTGAACTGAGTGTACTGGTATCCAGCTAACGCACCAACCTTGTAATTACTTTCGCTTAACAGCCAATAAGTGGCGTTAAGATCCACTTCATAAGCATTTCTCAATTTGGTATCAGGACTGATGGATATATCCGTTGGTGAAGATTGATTGGGATCTTCCCAGTCGCGATCTTCCATATGAGCGTCACCATTATCACTCATAACAGACCAAAAACCGCCTTTAATGGTCCACTTTTCATTGATATCCCAAGTAGCACCGAGTTTAATGATTGGAACATTTTCAATCTTCCAATCAAGCTGGCTTAATTTCTGTCCATCGTCGTAAACTAACTCGGTTGATGAACCGTTCAATAGGCCGATTGCGCCTTCTAGCTTTATGTCGTTAGTTTTATTTGCTGCCATAGCCTCAGGTGCTAGGACAAGCGGAATAAGTATTAAGGGTAAATTTTTTATGGTCATTTAGATGACTCCGGTAGTTTCTATTTAAATTGCCAATAAAACCAAATATCTAAATTGAGATATTGATATGAGACTCACACGGGATTGTAAGAATCAGTTGGCTTAAAAAATATCCGGTGTTTACCTTAGTTTTATTAAGTTAGGTTTCTTTTATAAATTGTCGTCTGCTAAATTAGGAACCATCCACCTTTCGATGGAGTATCGTCCTTATACAATATGTGAATTGCTGGTGAGGCATTTTGCTATATGTCGAGAGGTTTGTCTTGATAGTTAGCAAACCCCTCTTTATTGTTAAAGTTATTTATTTCTGATGATATAACGTAGCGAAGTTAAGACCCTTCACATATATCGAGTTTTTGAGTGCTGCTTTCGTAGCATTGAGCTGCCTTTGGTGAATCAACCATGATAGCATAAACTCCGAGTGATTTAGCATACTGGTAATCTTCTAGGCTGTTAACGCCAATAAGCACAATGTTATTATTGGTATTGTCAAAGCATGATAAGTCGTCTTTTGACCATCTGAAAGTTGCTTTGGTTCGACCTTCTCCGAGCATAAAGTGTTCTACAACTTCTACATTACGTGTTAATTCAAAAGCGTGCCAACCGGACTGGCCACTGGTGGCTTTACATTGATTAGAAAGTTTACTGCCAAATAAAACATCTCTTGTTTCAGCTCGGCTTTTAAACACATTGAGAGATGAATGACTTTTGGCTGCGTTTATGTATGTTTCTGACGTAGAGTAAATTCTTGTTCTATCAATTGAGTCTGTCTGTTCAATAACATCGGCAACATTCCTTATATACTCTTTGGCCTCAGCATCGGGAGACTTTAAATCGATAAAAAACTCTGTATGTGGGAATTTAACTAAAACATCCTTTAACGTTGGTATCTTATATAAGTTTCTGGTATTCGACGTTTTACCTTTGAAGAAGCTGTAACTCGCATCTAAAGAGGCCAACTCTTTGGCTGTCATTGCTGACACTTTTGTTGATTTTGTTAAATTTGTGAGTGCTGACAGGTCACTTGGCCTATACAATACCGGAATACCATCTTTAGATAATTGAACTGTTATCCAAATTATATGAGCGCCTCTCTGTATTGATGATTCTATAGTCGGAATCGTATTCTCTGGACCATCGGCGGTTCCTCCTCGGTGAGCAATAATGAGTGGATTGCGATTTTTGATTTTGTCATTGCTATTATACGGTGATATGGGATAGGTTTCGTTAGCTAAGGTTTCTGAGAAGGCAACCCCTAAATGGTTAAACATCAGCACAAATAATAAAATTTTAAACTTTTTCATATATAACTCTGTGAATTTAAAAACGGCCTGTATGGCAATTAGCGAGCCACAAGCCCAAAAAGGCCCGCTCCTACTAGAGTAAACTACGAATGCTGGATTTTTTATCAGGTGTTGACCTGAGTTGAAAGATATTAGTGAGTAGACCGTTTAGCCAGTTTGATTTGTTTAGAAATCAAAATCTGATAGCGGCTAAAGAGTGCTTCAAGTTCAGGCACATCATTGCTTTTAACAAACTCTAGCAAGGATAAGTCTTCGAATGGATGTTTCTTCCAAATGGTTTGTAGTGATACTGCTAGTGAAAAATAGTCATGTTGAGGGGATGCTTGTCCAGTTCGAAGGAAGGGGGTTAAATGGCAGAATTTAGGAGTTAAAGACGGCACATTATGCTCTCTATAGTTAGAGCCGATCGGGACTATACCGCCTAAATCAATCAGTTTGACTTCGTGAGATAAAGTCACAATAAGATTGGAAGGCTTGATATCTCCATGTATGTAGCCTTTGCTATGGAGAGTATGCAGAGCTTGTTCCGCGCTTTTGGTAACTTTTTGCCTTTCCACAATGTTAAAGTTACGCATGTTGCCACATAAGGTGTCAAAAAACTCTATTATCAGCCAGTCCATCCCCATAGTGGAACCGTAGTCTATGTATTTAGGCCAACAGAGTTCATTATGATTGTGGAGAAATACAGCCTCGGTGTTGAGTTGTTGCTTGGTTGTGACCGTGAAAGCAAACTTAACTATGCACGAACCATAAAATGGATGAATGGCTATATATGTTTGCTGTCTCAGTAAAGAATACTGGGATATCCCCAGTACTCTAAATACTGTCGCTATTTTATCGCCTAACTGATTCTGTTCCTTCATTCTAAATGCTCGATGGTAATGAAAAAGCAGAGAAAAAATTGGGTACAAATGGGTTGTTTTGACCTTGTGTTTTAATGCTTAACTGAACTTGGCTATTACCATATTTAATCGCCACTTCTGTTTCTTGTGATGTCGCTGAAGCAACCCTTGGCTGAATAAATTTAAACCATGCCCAGTTACCTTTATAACTCTCAGAAGCAATGCTACTTTGTTGGGCTTTTATCTGAAACCCAACAGAGTCTTGTTCTATGGCCGCCGCACTCCAGCTTTGTTTGGTCCAAAGGCGGGGACCATGCTGGTATACGAAGAGGGGCTTTTCGCCTTGAATAATAAATTCGGTGACGTCAGAGCTCATTTCTTTAGCCCTTAACTGAAATTGGAGTGACATGTTTTGTGGGTCGGCCAAAAAAAGA
The DNA here is from genome assembly GCF_022347625.1 of Vibrio sp. Of14-4. Lineage (NCBI taxonomy): Bacteria > Pseudomonadati > Pseudomonadota > Gammaproteobacteria > Vibrionales > Vibrionaceae > Vibrio > Vibrio sp. Of14-4. The sequence continues at coordinate 24,742 of NZ_JAKRGI010000010.1, forward strand.
GCATTGCGAATGTCACGTGCCTTCGAAATCATTTGCCAAACTGAAGGGTCCAAAGCAAATCCTGTGTTTGGTAGTAAACCGTAGAGGTAAGGAGAGCGCTGTTCTGTAGAGAAATTTTTCAATTTCGACTGGTAATATTGTTCTAGGGTTCCATCAGATTTAAAAAAAGCGGCAACATCGGCGGTACTTGCATCTGAACTGGCTGTCTTATTAAACGGATAATAGCCAGCAATCGTTGTTTTATATGGCTGATAAACCTCGGAGCGCCAGGTGTTATTTAAATAATCATGTGCAAGGCTCATCACTAACTCATTTGATTGCCGTGTTAATTGAGTCAAAATTTGTTTGGATATTGATGGTTGAGCAGCTTCTTGTTGAGCCAAAACAGATATAGGGTTACTGGTTTTTATGGATGCGGTAAGCGCATGATAGGCGACTTTTTGTGGATCTTCGGCTTGGTAGAATTTATCTAGCCAAGTTTCCGCCTGAGTAACTTTACCCAATAATGAGTCAATGGGTTTATTCCCTTGTTCATCAGTAGTGACTTGATTGTGGAACTTCTCAAAGGCTAGCTGAATTTGCCTTGCGGATTCCTTTTTATCCATATCCTGTTGTCGTGGCTGGGTGTCGTTATCTTTCGCCGGATCTTTTGGTAACTCAACGGACGTGTATTTACTTACCGTGTTATAAAGCATAGCAAGAGGATTGTTTGACGCATTGGTTAGCAATGCCATTGTTCGTTTAAGATCATCAGCGTTGCTAACATTAGCAACTTGAATTTGAGAGATAAAATCACGCCAATAATTAATGTAATCATTTTGATATCTCTGCTTCAAATCTCGACTAATACGATACATTTCTGACGCACTAGGTGAGGCTCCTGCCACACCCTCATACGCTCTTAGGGCTTCTTTTAAAATTGGTGAATTTATTGATAAATCGAGTTCATTAAACCCCGATGGTGTATACAAATACGGAACCATATAACCAGCATAGTTCGGAGAAAACGACATCAGTTTTCGGAAGTTATTTCCTAGTTCATGGCGTATGTCTATTCGGCTTGAGTAGGTCTCTGAATTAAGAATATGTTGATATAGTAGCGTTTCAACTCCGGTTTGGCTGATGACTCTCTTAGCTAATTGTTCAAGCCCTAAATTGGCCTTGATAGGAACCAGCCCTTTTTCAAATACATCATCAAGCAATACTTCGAGTTGCGCAATATTGACACTATCTGCTTCACCTTGCTCCTCCAACGTTGTGATGAAGTACCGTTTTAGTGCACCAATGTTGCTACGGTCAACATTGAACAACAATCGATAATTGTTAAGCAATGATAATGTCTTGGCTTGATCTTCCAAATTAACATAAACAAATAAATCTTTTTCAAGAGTGTTTTCCATTGAAGGAATAAGCACTCGTTGTAATTCATCAAAATAGGCTGCTTCAACGTCACTGACGATACTTGATGTTGGCATGAATGAAAAACTGTACCAAGGCCTTGGCTCCCGATACAGAGCATAAATTCGATTGAGAGAATATAGGTTAGGAATATTATCCGCCATATTTTCTATATTGTATGGTTGGGCCGATATGGCTTCTTTGTAACGCTCTAACATAGTGTCGGCTTCTGCTTCTAGTTTACTTTGGTAGTCAAAGTCGATCTTTATGTCGATGAGCACAAACGCAAATAAACTTAGCCAGAATAGGGTATAAGCCACTTGCATCGTTAATAATAAATTTTCTTTGCGTCGATTAACCCCGACTAACTCATGTTCATTTAAAATGGTGTGAGTCATTAAATATTGAGCAAAAAGGGTTTGTTGTACAGGGATTTGCTGGTGCTGCTGAAATTGCTCGTATCCCAACGTTTGATTAACCATATTGGCCAATACATCATGTTGCTTTTGGATCTGGCCGCTATGGGTAAAATAGAACCCACGAAAGTTAAGCCCATCATGTAATTGCTCACCACGATACAAACGATAGAGGAATTCCCATAAACTCTCTTTAAGTAATGCGAATTGATAGGGCGCGGCGCAAATTGCATTGCGATAATCTTGATTGAGTTGTGAGGCTAATGCATTACTCATATTAGAGAGCAGTTGTGTAATGAGGTTATCGTATTCAGTGTTATACCAATCTGCATCTATTCCACCGTGTTTCATTATTGGAGAAGTGACTCCAAATACATCGTTTCTTTTGGTTTCATCAAATGCAGAGAAAAACTGACAAAAATCATTGATCTGACCCATTTGAGTTATGATGTTGTAAACAGGTAGGTTAAGGCCAAAAATATGGTTGAAGCTTTTTATCTGTGATTTGATCTTGTCAGCTTTTTGGGTGACGGTTTCGGTTGACTTCAATAGTTCTTTGACATCGGTTGTCAGTATAATGCCATTGATTGCCTGACGAGAGCGCCATTTGTTTAGGTTTTGACAAAGCGTTTTTACATAGTCTGGATGTTGCTCATCTCCTAGGCTAATAGAGATCAATATAGAGTGTTCACTTAACCAAAATAAAATTGGAAACTCTATATCATTGCCAAAATCGTCTACTTTGTAAGCTTCATAGCCCATTTGTGTAATGATGCTTTTATCTTTAATTGGGTCGTCGCTCAGAAGTACATAAAAAGGTAGATCGTATCGACTAGATAAGCGTTTTTTTCGTTTTTGTATGTTAAGCATCGCTTTGAAATGTTTGGTGAGTAGTTTGCAACGCTTATTGATGAGAAGCTTGTCTTGATTGGGTGTTTGAGGCTGTATGCGCCTTTTCGATAGTAACCAGAAGCAAAGTGAGCCGAGAATTAAAGCCACCAATAACGTTAATGATAGGCCTGCTATCGTATGTATTGGGTAGGCGTATTTCCACGTTAACAATCCACCTAATACAAAAATAGCTATTACCAAAACGAATGTCCAAACTACTGTGCTTAGCCTGTTAGTTTGTGGTTGAGATGAATTTTGTTCTGCCATTACTAAGGAGCCTCTGAAGTGTTCTTAGTGTTATTTCTTGTGGTTTTACTCTGCACAACGATTGCTTTAATGGAGTCTTTTTCTAGATACCAGCTTTTTATTTGTTCTGCTTGCTTGGGAGAAGTACTTCGAACAATGACACGATAGTAAGAGCGAACTTTCTCTACAGTGGGTGAGTAGGCTGATGGTGACAAACTTCTGATGAATGAATCTGCATTTCGTTGTGAAGAAAAGGTTGCTAACTGCACTAACCAGCCAGATTTACTTGTTTTCAAGCTTGGTGGCGGAACTGTATCCACCATCTCCACTTTACTTGCTTTTTGTGGAGGAGAAACTAAATCTTCATCTTGGCTGATAAACACAATATCTTTCACCTCTCCGGATAGAATATAACGATCACTAAAAGTGGGTAGTGTGGTAAAGTCACGTGACCTTGGAGGTAGTGTTTCTTTGTACCAAAAGTGTGTGAGGCCAATACTTAACGTTATTAATGTCCCGAAAAATAGTGTGGTTAGCAAATAGCGTTTACGCCTTGTCGGTTTGCGAGTTTTGGGCTGCTTTACTCGTGTTCTACAATGAATATTATTACTCGGTCTATACTGAGTAATAGCTTGTTCAAGTTGATGAATGAATCCTTTTATCTGCTCGCTACCTGTTTCTCGATATTGGCCTTTAAAGCCAATGTTCAAGAAAATATAAATTATTTCCAGTAAATCAATAAGCTTATGGGGTTGTCGAATGGCTTTTTCCGCGACGGTAAAAAAGAGTTCACCGCCATTGCGCATACCGAAGAGCTCACTAAGTAAGGTTTTATTTTCCCAACAACGTTTCTCTCCCCACTCACTGTATATAATGAGTTCGTCTAACACGACGGCATATAAAAAGCACAACTTATCTATGACCGCTACTGGATAGGTAAGCTCTGAGCCTTTGGCTTTAATCTCGTTAATATTGTTAGCAAGTTGATGTCTCAGAGTCGTCACGTCTTGCGGTTCAGGAAGCGTTGAGACTTTAAGAGTGATCGCCAACAGTTCGCTACTAATGTTGAGAAGCTGATTTTCTGCTTTATTGAAATGATCGAGCAAGCCATGCTTATTTTGTGAGGCATTAACAGGTGTCCATTGCGAAGCACTGTCGTCACTACTTTTTTCTGAGAATTCTGATTTTTCTGCATTCCATACTAGCGTTTCTTCGTCTAAGTAATCCATTATTGTTACCTCAACGCATATAGCATAACATCTAATTCGTTAATGCGAGTATCAACATGCAAAGCAATAGCATCCCGATTTTCCAGCATTTCCAGCCACATTCTATCCGATGTGTCTACCTCGAAATAGGCGACGCCTTGCATCGGTTTTAATTCACTCGGAGCCACAGGTAATGGCGAAAGAGCTATGCCTGAAAGGCTATTCCGGACAAGCTCGACAATTCTCGCATTGTTTCCAAGTTTGGCCGCGACTGGGAAGAGCTCATTGAGTTCTGCGCTACTTATGTTAGATTTTACTGCCAATACAAATCGACGATTTGCGACGCTCGCTGTGTCTTTAATTAATGTTCGCAGTAAGCGACGTCTTTCAAACAAAGACGAGTCCCAACTGAATTCAACAACAGAATCTTGCTGTACCATAGTCAACATATTCCTGAGGTTGGAAAAAAGTGGATTGAAGCTTTCATACAGCTTTTGATATTGGAGGCTAGCGCAAGACTCAGGTATGGCTGGTGTTAAGGCCATTATTTGAGCCTCAAATTTTCTGAGTTCCAAGTAGAGTTCGTGAGTTTGATATTTGGGGTTATTAATGGTCAGTTCAAACCAGGGAAGCCAAGTGTTTAACGTCTGTAGCCATAAGTAATCTTGCATCATGGATTGAGGGCTTTTTTGTCCTTGTCCTGCCTCAATTCGCTTGAGAAGGCTATTTGCTCGGTTGGCAGAAAGCGCATGAATTTCCTTCATTCTTTCGGCTAACAGTATAGATGCACCATAATGAAGACACGCAGGGATAAAAGAACGATCAAGGACCACCTCTCCTGACTCAATACTTTCCAAGACTTTGCTGATGGGGATTAAAGTGAAACCAGAGGTATCTTCTCCTTCAAGCTTAATTGAGACATTTAGTTGAGCAACGTCAATCTCAACACTGGCATTTTCTGATGTTGAAGTGTCAAATACATTGATAGATTGTGTGACGTATCTGCTTTGCTCGGACTCATCACTGCCATAATCGTTATTGCCTTGTAAAGATATTGGCAGTGCTAAATATGCAATGGTTTCTATTGTTCCTTGTGGAATATCCCTAGCAATTTCCTCTTTTAACTCAAATTGGGTGCCATCTGGAAATATTCCAGCGGCGGAAGACACAGAGAGCTTACCAATTTTGAGTAAGCTATGATTAATGGTTAGCTCAGTCACGCCATAAAAAGGAGAAAAACCAGCCAATGTTTCGATATTTTGACGGATATAGTTTTGAACATAACGATCTTGTTGCTGAAAATGCTGTGGGGCAATAAACATGCCTTCTTGCCATACCACTTTTTTGAATGCGTCCACGTATTTCCCCTCAAATATGATTAAAACAATTTCCACCAAGGTGAATCTGGTGTAATAACGATTAACTCGGCTTTATCGCCCGAAATACTTAATTGCAGGTATCCATCAGAGCTTGTGGGTAGTGGAGAGACTGCTTTAGGCTGGCTATGTTGATAGTCGATAAACTCAACCAATATTGCTACATACTGAGTTTGGCTGTTGATATCTAAAGTGAGCTTTGTATCGCTATCGGGTATAACCACAGGCAATATCTGTTTGGATATTAAGTTGGCACTAAGTAATTGAGCATCATTACTATATAAGTCAATAAATGGTTGCTGCTTAAACATCTGAGCATCAGTCAGTTGATATAATCTTACCACTACAGGATTTGAAGTATTTGACTCTGAAGGGTTAGATGATTTGTCTGACTTTATCGCTAACGAGTATTGTGTAACGACAGGCGTAGGATCGGATGAACATCCAAGCATAAATAAAGCCCATACCAAACTCCACTTAGCCATTATTTTTCCTCTCTATTTTTTTGCATATTTTCCATGAAGAGGGCTTTGAACTGACGTCTAAAGTCTCCATTATCTTGACGATGCTGAAAGTGTTTGCGATAGATCCTCCAATACTTCTTTTGTTTACTGGTAAAAATCCCGCCTGAAATATAGTCGTCAAACTGTTTTTCTAATTGGTTTGGTGAAAAATCATTTAAGAACTGGTCAACGGTTTGATCGAGCGCTTTAAACAGTAGTTCATGGTGAAGAGTCGGGTTAGCTAAGTATTTTTGGTTCTTCTCTGTGATTGATAGTATTTTCTCTAACGATGTTTCTATTGGAGAGTCGTCTTTGGTACTTGCTGGTAACAACTCAGGATCGCTGGTTTGATGAACCTGAGTTGAGTTGGGTTCGTCTTTCTCAATATGTTGGGATATAAGAACATCTTCCAGATCTTCAAAAGGATCCGCTGCAAATGGGTCGTCTGTAAGAACGCCTTCTTGTGTAAAGTTTCCTTTTTTTTCATTCGATACAGAAGGAGTTGTCTCGTCAAGAAAATCAGTGTCATCATTATCTATCTGTAATGAAAAAGGCTCTGAAAACATGGTGCTATCATCATCTTGTTCTTGGGGTGGTTTGGTTGACACCAAAGTAGAAACCAACATGGTATAGCTTTCAACTTTAAGTATATCCCCATCATTAAGTGGGTAGTCTTTATCTCTTACCATGGCTTTGTCATTAAGAGAGGCCGCATTTTGACCGGTACTTTTTACACTGTATCCCGCTTCTGTACGCCGAATGCTGCCGTGAACTCTGGATATGCGCTTGCTTTGATCGGGCAGGGCGATATCGCATGATGCTGAGCGGCCAAACTCTCCTCCAGCTTCAGGTAAATATATGACTCTGGAAGTGACCACCTCATCAGAGGGTACAGAGATCAAATGAATACTAATCGTCACTTGTTTACCCCTCACATTTTAAAATTGCTGAATTAAAGGCTGGTAAAAAACCAGTATACTTTTTAAGGAAATGATTGGAAAAGTAGACTCCCATAGGCTTGGAATCTTTAAGTTTGGACTGAAAGAAGTTAGCAGGGAGTGCCGCATTCTCTAATTCTCGCTGAAATACCTTCTCGTCTTCCAGAACAACATCAATTTCTCTTTGCTTTAGGAGTTTTAATAGAATTTTTGCATCTCTTGGCTGTTTAACAACTCTGAAGCCGTTACGTTTTAGCCAAAACCATTTACTTGACCCAAACTTTGCTGAAAAATTGAGGTTGACCTTAGTTAGTTCGTTGATGTTTGGCTTAACCCCAGGGCCGAAATACCAACGTAATTCTTGCTGGGCAATGGCTGTGGAAAGGGTGGCATATTCGTCTCTCTCTGCCGTTTGTGTCGCGACAAAAAATCCGTGTTGTAAGCCGCTTTGTACTCTTAACTGGGCATCTGACCATGCCGTCATCGTAATTTGGTAAGGCTGTCCCATTTTATTGAGTGCGCATTTTACTTTATCGATTGCCAAGCCTCGCATCTCCTCATCTACGTAATCTTGATATGGGGGCCAATTTTGAGTAGTAAGTTGAAGTCGAGCCGGACCAAATACTGGCTGAGCATACACCGAAGCGATATTCATAATGCAGAAGAAAGACAGGATGACGAAAGTAAAATACTTCATGATAGTTATCATTCAGTTCCTCCAATTAATTCGGAAATTTTAAGGATAGAAACAGGAGGGTAATAGTCTAAAGCTCGGGCGGCACCAATGTTCACTATGTATGAATACTGGGTCAAAGACTCAATAGGGATCTCGCTAACAGGAAACTGCCTTGTAAGAATTTGTTCTGCTTTATAACCAGCAAACTGTCCTGCGTTATAGTAGCGGCTTACAATCCCAAACAGTGCGTCGTTGTTACGTATTGGTGATTCTGTAGCAGAAAATGTAGCAATGCCATGCATATGTAAATTATCGACGATATTTTGGCCTTTACTAATGATGTATGAATCTGGTGGTAGATAGGCTAACTGAACCCCATCTTCTTGCATCAAGTCAACAACTTTGTCTATTGAGCCTGTGTCTGGCTTATCGTTTATTGTTCTCAAAGGATAAAGAAAAACGTCTTTTTTGAACTCAGAAGAGAGAGCCTGAATATTTCTTGCTGTTACCACTGAATTATTCTCAAGAGGATTAAAAATAATGCCGATTGTATCAAGTCCATCTAGTTGGCTAATCGCTTTTAGCTGAACATTGTGGGGTACGATATGGCTTACACCTGTAAAGTTACGATGTTGAGCTTGAAGTGAACTTACTATCTTTGAACCGACTGGGTCTGTAACTATGCTGAATACGACAGGAGTGTCACTCTCTTTCCTAAACGAACTGGGGTAACTTTCAGTTCCGAGTAAGCCAAGTGTTATTGTTGTTCCGAAAGTATAAATTAAGTCTGGGTTTAACCTATCTACACTTTTTAAGTGGTTTGCTAGTAATTCTTTATCTCGTTTAGCATCCAGAATAGTATAGTGTGCCGAAATCTTACCAGACAGGTAATCCATAAACCCTCTTTCGGCCTCAGTGATACCTCTCCAAAGGACCATGACAATATGTTTATCTCCTTCAGACGGCTTTACTGATGCTTCAAATGGCAGGATCGCCAGTATAGCGAGAAGCCAAACTCTCATTTCACTACCTCCATTTGTCTTTTGTCTCGGCGAACAAATATGCTGTACAAGCTTAGAAAGCATAAAGAACTTATCAGTAACACAACACCAAAAAGCATAATGGTGGTCTCGAAACTAACGATGCTCAAACATAGTCCGGCAATTAGGGGACCTGATATGTTTCCGATTCGCTCAATCAAACGGAATATCCCTATGGTTTTACCTTTATCTAAATTTGACTCGCCTAAACATTCAATCACAAGGGGTACTTGAGGTGAAACACCAATACCGTGAGCGATACCGACTATTACAACGATAAAAAGTAATCCCAGAGTGCCAGGCAAAGCGGTAATATTGATCAATGCCACAGCAGATAAAATTCCTCCAGCAAAGATGAAAGTCATTTTATGATTCCATTTGTCTATTAAAATTGCCGAAAGTGGAGCAATAAGCACGATGGCTAAACCATAAGTCATCATGATACGTCCTGATACCGCATTGCTCTCACCTAGAGACTGCAGGTAAACAGGGCAAATGTAATAAAGGAAGCCAGTTAAAATAATCTTAGCAGGAATGGCGCTAAAGAAAGCGATAAGTGTAAAATACTTGTTTTTTAGCAGTACTTTAAAGTCAGAGAGTTTGACTGGTTGACTGGTTATGTTTGTATTGCTGCGATCAAATACGCTAAAAATTATTACAACTCCAATCAAAGCTAATACCGAAGATAAAGCAAATGTTGTCGTATAACCGAGTTTGTCCGCTAGAATGCCTCCAATTGCTGCCCCGCAAAGTGAACCAGAGAAAAATGCAGAGAAAAAAGTCGACATTCCTTTCGTTCTGTTTTCAGAGGTGGTTGTGTCAGTGATGTATCCTTGAGCAGATATAAAAACTACACCATACCCCAAAGCTGTTATCGCCCTAGTCAACAATAGAACTTCTAAGTTTGGGCTTGCTGATGTTGCTATAAGTCCTACTGAAATAACACTGCCACCGGCAACAAGTGATTTTCTTCTGCCAACTTTGTCTGACCAGTATCCTGCAAAAGGTAGGGATAATGCCCAACAAGCCATAAACAATGAAATAGAAATGCCAGTGACTAAATTTTGTGGTATCAAATTGAAACTACTTGGGATATTACTGACAAAATTAGGGAAAAAAGCCAGGGACATGGCCTCGGCAAAAATTAATATAAACAGTGGCAGTCTAACAAAGCGATAGTCTTGGATGTTTTTATTTGGAAATACTTTGTCATCAAATGTTCTTTGAACCAGTTGATTAAGTTTATCTATCAAGATGCCAAGCTCGTCTCTCGACTGAACCTGTACAAGGTGAGGGTCTTGTTGGTTTTCATCTATTGTGACTAGCTGCTTTATCTGTTTCCAGGGTTTAATTATCATAGCGTTGCAAACAAATAATATGATTTCGATAACAAATAGGCTTGAGGCAATCAGTACCGTCAACATATCCATAAGGCTGTCTTTAATCAGCTGTGGGATGATATTTATATCTGCCATCATTTGGAGCTGGATTATGCCAGTCTCATCAATAGGGATGGATAGTAAACTTGCATCTTTGTAATTAGGGAAAACCTCCGGATATTGGTATATCGAGTCTTTATTTTTTTCTATGCGGATGGACAAAAGTTCGGGATGATGGACGATATAGGAGGCAAATTCTTGCTCTAACCCTGTTAATTTATCCAGCGGTACGCCCTCTTCAACTAGGCGACTGATCATAGTAGACAGAGTATCTCCGATTAGATTTGATTTCTGCTCTAATTGCTCTTGGTAAATACTAGAAAAAGTGGTGAGTGAATGATGTGAACTGCCAATATTTGAAGCGATAGTTAAAAAGATAGCCAAAATAATGACCAATATTGGAAAGTACTTAGCACGCATCCGTTCCCAATTAGAATGAGCCTTATTAACGATAATGAGTTCTTTGATGGAATGGAGGGCTTGCCTATCAGGTAGCTCTCTATTATTGGTTAAATCAGTGGCCGATTGAATTTTGTTTAGAAGGAAATCCAGCAAAAGGTTAACAATTAAATAGCCTAAAACCGAGGCAACTAAGACCCATAGCAATGTGTAAATAATTTGTTGTGTCAGTAGACCTTGTTTAATTTTTTCTAGGTATAGAGGAGAATAATAAAGCCTAAGCTCTCCCTGTTTCACATTAAAAGTATTAATAATATCAGTTTTGATTAGCCGGTCGGTGCCAAACTTAGCGACTCCTGTTGTAAACAATACTTCATCATCATTGTTAACTACCTGAATTTTATTTATTCCGTCAACGAGTTCCGAGCGTCTTTCAATGAGAGATTGAATATTTGAAATTGAAGCTAAAGGCAAACCAAGACTTATTGCCTGTCGGATATCACTGTCTGTTTCGTCTACTACAACTTGATAGGTAGAATCGCTTGTTTGAGTTAGTCTCTTGTCAAAGTTTAGATAATTGAGCGTTGTGTTTAGTCCATTAGAGAACAGCAAGATAGCAACAATAGCTAAGATCAGTTTAGACCTCAGTGACAACAACCCCTTTGAATTATCTTTATTGTAAGTATCCATCTTGCTGCTCAATCCCATATATTACTGAATGGTCAGTTCGAAGCCCATCTCAGAATTTGCAGCTACAACAGAGACCTGAGATATAGGTTGTTGTTGGCTCAGTCTGTTGATGCATTCTTCGGCGAGTTTGGGCATTAAGGAACGATTGATAATTTGCTCTACCGCTCGACCTCCTGTCGTTGGGTCGGTATTTTTCGCTACGACATAATCAACAAAACCTTTGTCCCAAGTAAACGAAGCCTGATACTGTTCAGCCAGCTTTTTCTTGATGCGATTCAGAGATATCTCAGTAATTTTCGATAGCTCTTCATCATTAAGAGGATAGTAGGGGACGATAGTTGTTCGGCCTAAAAACGCTGGCTTAAAATAGTGCTGCAAATCAGGGCGGATAGATTCAAGTAACTCTTCATTGCTCAAGCGCTCATTGCTATTTGAACACGCGTCACAAATAGCTTGATCTGCGGCATTGGATGTCATGATTATAATTGTGTTTTTAAAGTCAACATTACGACCCTCACTGTCTTTTATATGTCCCTTATCAAAAATCTGATAGAACAGGTCGTGCACACCCGGATGAGCTTTCTCCATTTCATCTAATAAAAGAACAGAGTATGGATTTCGACGGATAGCTTCGGTTAAAACACCGCCCTCTCCAAAGCCGACATAACCAGCAGGTGACCCAAGTAGCATTGAAATTTTGTGCTCTTCTTTAAACTCAGTCATATTGATTATGGTTAGATCGTTGTTTCCACCATATAGTTGTTCTGCAAGAGCCATGGCCGTTTCGGTTTTTCCGACGCCACTTGGTCCACACATTAGGAATACTCCGATAGGTTTACGATTATCAGTTAATCCAGCACGTGATATACGAATTGCTTTCGCTAATTCCTGCTTAGCAACATTTTGACCAATTACTCGTTTATCTAGTTCTTCTTCAAGTGACAGTAAACGAGCGATCTCGTCACTCATCATATTGCCGACCGGAATTCCAGTCCAATTGGCGATAACCTGGGCGATGGTATTTTCATCAACCATTGCATTAACCAGAGGCTCTTCTCCCTGCAGTGCTGTCAGTTTGTCAATAAGATCATTCAGTTTGTCTTGTTTTGATTTATCGACTTGCTCACCAGCTTGTGCATCGCTGATTTCTTGCTGTAACTGCTTGATATCATGGACAAGTTCAATTTCTTGTTCCCAGCGCGACTGATAGTCACTGAGCTTCTTTTCATTGTCAGTAATTTGAGATGCTAACAGCTTAATTTCATCTTCAGAGGTAGCAAATAATGCATTTTCTTTTTCGAGTGCAGATTTTTCATTCTTCTGATAGCGAATTGTTTGTTCAAGCGCTTCAATGACTTCTGGCTTTGCGCCTTGTGTTAGAGCAATTCGAGCACTTGCCGTATCTAACAGGCTGATTGCTTTGTCAGGGAGTTGACGGCTGGGAAGGTAGCGAATAGACAAATGGACGGAGGCATCAATGGCTGATTCAGTGATAAAGGCGCCATGATGGCTCTGTAACGATGATGCAATTCCTCGTAACATTTGCTTAGCGTCTTCTGCATTAGGCTCCTCAATAGAGACGACTTGGAAGCGTCGAGTTAGTGCGGGATCTTTTTCAAAGTATTTTTTGTATTCAGCCCAAGTAGTAGCGGCGATTGTCTTAAACTCCCCACGAGCTAAGGCTGGTTTAAGTAAGTTTGCAGCGTCATTTTGGCCTGCAGCACCGCCCGCTCCAATTAGGGTGTGTGCTTCATCGATGAATACGATAATAGGGTGATCGCTATTTTTTACTTCATTAATAACGTCTTTTAGACGGTTTTCAAACTCACCTTTCACACTGGCACCAGCTTGCAGTAACCCCAAGTCTAAGGAATGTATTTGCACGCCTTGAAGGGCGCTAGGGACTTCATTTGCTGCAATTCTTAGAGCCAATCCTTCGACAACTGCTGTTTTACCAACACCGGGCTCACCAACCATTATTGGGTTGTTCTGTCTTTTCCTGCAAAGAATATCAATGGCTTTGCGAACTTCGCTATTACGCCCAGAGATAGGATCGATATTTCCATCAATAGCTTGTTGAGTAAGGTTTGTGGTGTATTTACTCAGTGCATCATTACCCGAAGGGACTGTCCCATCTGCAGAACCAATATGGGCCGATGTTTTGGTTTTCGCAACGGCGGTTTTGTTTATAAGGCCTTGTAACGATTCTAGAGAAACATTCTGTAAGCTTTCGAGCTGCAGTGTATTCATACCCAATACATTTTGCTGCAGCATAGCTTGGATAAGGTGCAGACTAATGATTTCACCATGGCCATAGTTAACAGAAGCTATCATCCACGCATCTTTTACGATTTCGGTCAGTGCTTGACTAAGAGTTGGTTGTCCTTCGTTGCCTTTGGGAAAGCGGGCTATCTTCGAAGATAACTCATTGATTAAGTTATCTTGGGACAAGTTTTGTGATTGAATAAGGCTAGCTAGGTGCTGATCTTGTTGTGATATAAGTTGCAATATCCAGTGTTCGGTCTCAATAGAAGGAACATTCTGATTCATTGCTGCGCCAGCTGATACTTCTAGTGCTTGTTTTAGCTCGGGGGAAAGCTTAGCGACTAAATTTGTTAGTGTAACTTGCGTCATACCGTTTTCCTTTCATCTCAAAGGCTGTGATTACCTAGCTCATTATTTAACCTGAAGTGGTTCACTTCAGAAGGATACTTACTATGTGTTGAGGTTTTCGCTCTGGCGCAAGGCAGTCTACTTCGCCTAATTTTGCCGCGTTGTATTTATTACTCGAAAGTCTTGGGCGATTTAAATATTCCCTTTTCACATTCAAGTAAATCGAGATTGGGGTATTATCGCCAAGATAATGCTGAATTAACTCTCTCATGTTTTTTGCGAGTAGGGGATCAGACTGTATAGTGATTAGTTCGTTTTCAGTCTTCGGCGTGATATAAACCAAAAGATGACTGAAATGAGTCAAGCACGTGTTTCCTAACAAAAAACCATGGCCCACTCTGCTGTTGTAACTTATATCCTTCCCCAATCGGGTTAGTGAGTCTCCAGGCAGCTGGCGTCTTTCGTTTATTTTTGTCGAAACCTTCATTCTAAAGGGAAAATAATCGTTGAGTATTTGTGATAGCGTAAGTAGGTTCCTTTGCCCTTGATTGAGTAACATAGAGTATTGGAAATACTTAGAATGCTTTCGGTCTAGTGCTGCTAGATTGTTTAGTAAAGCAGCTTTCTCCGGTTGAATCTCATTTTGAATAACCAACCAGGAACCGATTTCTAAGTGACTGAGTAATTCAAAATACCTTTGGTTAAATACATCAAGGAAATCCTTTAAGGCATGTTCATCGCGGTGTAAAGAAGACAATAGTTCTTCATATATGTAGTTTGGAATAACCCCTTTTACTCCGGATAAAGCTTGCTTTGCGAGGCGCAACTTAAGCCGATTATTTTTTAAAGAAAAGTACTGGATTTCACTTGCGTCACCGGTTGGCATCGCTTCTGCTTTCAATTCAAGCGTTATTCTGTTTGGATTTTGATTTGTCCAGTGTGTCAGTAACCTCATCGCTTGCGCAAAGTCGTATTGTTGTGGGTGTTGCCTAAGATCGTTTATCAATGACATTAATTTTCCAGTTAGCCGCTACATGGCTAACTGACTCCCATGTATTTTAGGGTACTGCTTTACGACACCATCTCTGCCGTAGATCCTAATTGATAGCTGTATATATCGATCGAAACTACAAAATTGCTGGAAAAATCGATTAAGTACATCGCAAAAAGCAAGAAAGCTGTTTTGAGTATCAAGTGTTAGTTCGACCTCAGTACCAGGTGAAAATACATTTTTGCCCATGATTCGTATGGCTGATACTTGTGATTTAACCGATACACTATGTATTGCCTGTATTTCTTCAGCAGAAAGTTGTTCTCTGCTGCATAGCTGAAGCATTTGTTTGAGTGTTTCGGTAGGATTATTTGTATGCAATAGTGACGAAAAGTTACCATTTAGTAGACCTACAAATTGCCAGTGAAGATTCAAATTCTGCTCACGCTCAATGGGAGCAGTAGGGGGGTATATGGCGCTGAAGGTACCCGGTATATCTATGTTTTCTGAGCATTCCATTTCCCCGTCGATTCCACAAGCTTGTTTACCATTAGTACAAAGCAGGTAGGTACCATACAATTTGCTAAATTCCAGTTCATGTGTTGGTTTGAGACTAATTGCCAGTCTAAATTGTCCAGATAAATCTCTAGAGCTTTGCCAGTAATCAGCATTGACGTCAGATTGATAACTATCACGAAATAAAGGTATTAATGGTTTTTCTCCTTGGGGAGTGATTTCAAATACCTCTTTTACCTCAACAACTTCTATATCGCTATCACTGTGTGCGTCAGCGTTGACAGGTATAGTCAGAGACCTTTGATCATAACTGGTGGGTTCTCCAGTTTGCTCAAACAAATTTACCGCAGGTATCACATCAAGTTTAAACACATGGTTGTCGAATAGGCGCATGAATTCAGCCGGAATCGCATGCATAAACAGATTCAGTTTGATTTCTGAGCTATCGAATTCTTTAGCGGCTGATCCAAAATCTTTTAGGCGGAAAAATTGGCGCTTTTCTTTGAAAAAGAAAAACTCACTGATTAGCTGAAAGCCTGAAAATTGATTTCCTTTTTGGGGCAGAAATAAAAAATTTAAGTCGCTGACCCTATTTTTTAGTTTTCCTGCAGGCATTACAATATGTTTGTCACAGCTCATATCTGAGATAGATATAGCTTTTGTTTGACCTAACAATAGCTCAACAATTGAGTCGGCATTGTTTTCGAAACCTTGTACGAATAGATCAAGGTCTTGATGATTGAGCTGAGAAAAAAGAATACTAGGGTCACCCGTTGAAAGTGATAGCTGAATGACGGCTGTCGATTGCTCTGTGCTGACGGGGCGGTTAAATTTAAAGGGGGCGCTTGATGCTGTGGTATCTATTAATTGAAATGGAGCTGTCACCAGTTTATCAACGGTCGTAAATTGACAGGTTCGACCTTTAGCATCTGAAGTAAAATGCGACCCTTCTGGAATGGTGGTTGACTCTGGAGTATCACCTTGGGCAGACAAATGCATGTAAGCAACGCTGGGTATGGTTTGAGTGTAGCTAGGATAAATGACATTTAGTAGGCCTTCGACAACTTGCGGTAATTGTTCAGACAATTGTTTTTCGACTGTGGCATTTAACAGTGAAACCCCATCAAGAAGCCTGGCAAGGCTCGGGTCTTCAATTTTTCCTTGGTGAATATTGAGGCGTTCAGCATATTCTGAATGTTGGTGCCCAAACTGTCCGAGTGCACGTCTTACAAACGTTAGCTCTTGTTCAAAGTAACGCATTAAAGGATCAGTCATAGCTATCCTCCGTCATAATTGTTGTAAGATCGTTGAGAGATATTTTTGAGTCAAATATAAGTTCTTGCTCTCCTCTCGATGTATTGGCTCTAGCAATAATATTAAACACCAAAGCGTTTTCACTTTCGTTGCGCTCTAGCAACTCTACTATGACCTGAGATAGGCGTGGTTCAAAATGGCGAATGTAGCTTTCTAGGCGAATAGCTAGTTGAGCTTGATCTAAACTGGCACTTAACAGCTGAACATCTTCAATCCCAAATCTAAGGTTAGAGCGATGAAGTTCAATAAATCGATCGTCGATCCTCAGTAAAGAAGATTCTGACTCAAGTAGCTTGGTTAGGTGATACTTTATGTCTTCAACTTCTTCGGTCTGAGTTGAACCTTTTGAATCAATAAATGCTCTCCAAAATCCCATTAGCCAACCTCATCAAGCTCTGTGGTCAGTACAACTTCACCAGTGAAGTGATCATATTGATATTGAGGTACAATCCTAAGTGTGCAAATAAAGCTTCCCGCTTGAGTCTCCGACTCGGATACTGATATTTTCGCGAAACTAAGGGGGTATTTCGCTAATGTTTCTTCATTTGCATAAGTGACATTGCTAGAGAATTTTTCAATCCACTGTGTTAAAAAACGTTCACATTCGGAAGCGGTGTTGAAGCTTCCTAGCATTTCTCGTACCTGTACTTTTAGGTAGTGTGCGATACGGCAAGACATTAAGCTAGTTTGGAGCTGTGTTAGCACTTTATCATTATCTGATGTTCCACTTTGCCAGATGGAATTATTGCCGTTGAAAAAGTATTTGTCTGTCAATGGACTTTTTGTGATAGGGATAAATCCGTGTTGGGCGTAAAATGTTGAGACCTTGCCAAATAACACTACATTGGTTTGCGGTTCTCTGATGAATAAACAATCGTGCTGGTCGATATTAATGACCGCTCCCTGAGATTTATCATTCCAGCGAGATTTCAGAAAACCAAACCAGTTAACCCTATGGTATTCGCGCATTATTGTTGATACTAGGGCAAACCCAGAATTCCCCCATAATCCACTACCGAGCTCATTGTATATAAAACCTACCTTCATGTTTTTGTATTGATGTCTCATGCGTATTAAAGGCATTGCGAAACCTATAAAACGGCAACTTTGCTTACTACGAAGTGATTGCCACGCCTGAAAATCTGGTCCTGCTAAAATTTTTTCTATTCTGTCAATGTCAGAAAGCCAGTCTGCTCCAGACTCTACAAAAAAATTTTTATTAGGGGAAAAAATCATTGGGCATAAGGTGGATTCACCAAGTTTACTTAATAGTTCAACAGTAAATAGATCGTCATAGTCAGCGTCGAAATCCATATCAACTGACACAGGGTGAGTAAATAATATGCAACCAAAAGGCTGACCTCCTAGAGTGTTAAGCTCCCTGTTACCTATTTTATTAAACAAATTTGATGCTTTGATATTGTATGCTTGATTGACATCAGAAGAGACCTCATGCCAATGCATATCTAGGACTTTGACTTTCACCCTTTGATTATTGATGGGCAAGCTCACAAGTCCGTGTATCCCCAACCAACTGCTATGTAAGCTTTTAAACTCGTCATGATGAATGATCTTATCCATTTGGCTCGAGAGTTTCCTGTCTAGTAGAGAAATCATCTTGGCGACGAAATTGACGACAGAAGACTTGTTATCCAGAGCACTTGGTTGAAGTTCAAACAGTACAGACAGAGCCTTTCTGAGAAAGTCGCTGTCTGTACTGTCTATCTCCAAAAACTTTTTTTGCCATTCAAGATTTAAGTTCAGTTGCATATTATCCCTGAGTCATACAAACATATAAACAAGGCCGGGGTTAACCGGCCTGTAATTCGATTAGCCTGGTATTTTGGCAACCATACGAACTGAGGTAGTCAGCTCTTCAAGTTGTAACCAAGGTCTAAGGTGAGCGACCGCAGAATAAGAACCTGGACGTCCAGGCTGCTCAACAACTTCTATTCTTGATTCACAAAGTGGTGTTTTTGCGCGTTGTTCATTACCAATTGCGCCAGCATTGGTGTACTGATCGATCCAAAGTTGAAGTTCTCGTTGAATGTCCGGAGCCTCCAAATTTGAGCCGAGCTTGTCGCGTCCCATTACTTTTAGGTAATGAGCGATACGGCTACTGGCCATAATATAGGGAAGGCGCGCGGAAATTGCTGCGTTTGCCGTTGCATCTGGATCAGTGTACGTTTTAGGCTTTTGAGCTGTCTGGCCACCAATAAATACACCGTAATTAGAGTTCTTGTAATGAACGAGAGGTAAGAAACCTAAATCGCTAAGTTCTTTTTCTCTTTCATCAGTAAGATTTACTTCGGTGGGACACTGTTGGACAAGGTCTCCAGCTTCAGTTTTGTAGGTTAGGTTAGGAAGGTTCTCGACTTTTCCTCCATTGTCCAAGCCTCGTATTGATGTGCACCAGCCTGACGCTGTATATGCTTGAGTCATCTTTAAACCAAGGTCATAGGCAGCGTTGGACCAGACCAATTGGTCGTTGCTTGAGGGATTAGGATTACCATCCATATCAGTAGCAAGCTCTTCGTAGTCGAACAACTCTGTGCCAAGGCCTTTATTACCATAAGGTAAGCGTGCCAAGGTTCGGGGTAAAGTAAGGGTTACATACCTTGCGTCGTCACTTTCACGAAATGCATTCCATGCCGCATAAGCAGGGGAGTCAAAACCTGCTGCAACGGGTTTGCCCTCATCAAATGTAGTGAAGTCGTTGAATTCGAACATTTGTGCATTGGCTGCAGCAACAAAGGGAGCATGACAGGCAGCCGCTACTTCACCCATATAGCGAAGGAGAGCGACATCCTCATCTTTAGCACTGAATTCGTAATCACCAATGAAAGTCCCATAAGGCTCACCACCAGCGGTACCAAATTCTCCTTGATAAACAGCGTTAAACAGTGGGCTGCGGTCGATTGCAGGCGCGTCTTCAAATTGGTCGAGTAGCTCTTCCTGAGTGAAATCAACCATTTTTATCTTTAAGTCTCGACCGAGCTCACTTTCTTTTACCAATTTCTGTAGGCCCCGCCATGAACCTTCAAGCTTTTGAAAGTCCTTCTGCTGCATTACCTCAGATAATTGCTTGGAGAGCTTTTTATCAATTTCGGAAATCGCATTTTCAATAGTCTTAGTAACATTTTTATCCCATGTTACTGTTCCAGAAAGCGCTTGTTCAGCAAGAACTGAAAATAGCTCCTTAGTTGTGTCGGCGGGGGTTTGAGTTGTTGCTTCTATCGCTCGGTCAAGAAAACTCAGTGAGCCTTCTGCCGCTTCCGCTTGCGGTTGATTTTCAGCTTCTGTACTCATTATTCGCCTCCTTCTTTACTTACACCCAGTTCTTCAGATAACGCGTTGATCGTATCTGCACTCTGTAGGACCTCTTTAAGCAGCTTCTCTAAATCCCGCGAGCGATCCGCTTTGGACAGAAGAACTTTCAGTTGGTTGCGGGTTTCAACTAGCTTTTTAAGAGGCTCTACCTGCTCTACAATCGCTTCAGGCTCAAAGTCTTTCATGGAGTTGAATTTGAGTGCGGCTTCGAACTGACTATCATCATCAGCAAGGACGTTGTCGACTTTTAAGGACAATTCTGGTCCCACACGTTTCATAACAGTATCAAAATTATCTTTATCAACATTGTAAAAAGTACGGTCTTCAACGTCTTCTTTATCTTGCTTATGGCCTGAGTAGTCACCAATTACCCCAACCACAAATGGGAGTTCTTTGGTTTCTACGGCGCCATTAGTTTCCACATCGTAAGTAATACTCACTCGGTTTTTACTTACACGTTTGTGCTGGGAATTCAGTGCCACAGTGGGCCTCCTTACTTAATTAGCTTGCTGATGAGGTGATCTTAGCGGTAGTTGCATCGAAGCCAACTTCTGGTCCTTTTTCGATTTTTCCACTTTCACCTTCAATGTAATAAGCTTTAGAAATCTTGGTGTAAGTAAGAGAAAAAGACTCATTTGGTAGGCTACCATCTGAACCAGCAGAGTTGTAACTAGAAATGCGAGCTCCGCTTAGAGTAGTGATTTGATATGGATCAGCGCCGGAGCCTTCGCGGTTTGGTTTGGTCATAACAATTTCGACGGTTTTACCCTCAGGGCCCGGCGCATATAGGAAAGTCTCAATATGTGGTGTTGCACCATCACAGCCGCGTGTAATATTGACCTCCCCCAATGCTACCATTCCTTGATCGGCGTTATTGGCATTACCGACATCAATACCAACGCCTCTCACCGCATTCCAAGATACAGTATCAATAGCGAAGAACCCGTCTTTACCATTAATTTTTTCTACTGTTGCGGCACCTTTTGGGGTAGTTCCATCAATTCTCATAAAAATAGAAGCCATTGTGTTCTCCTTTGCTAATTAGCATGTAGTGTGTTACCACTCGAAATTATTAATCCCACTATCAGACTGATTATTTGTGTCATTTTGAGAGGGACTTTCACTGTGTGCTGCAGTCTCGGGTGAGTCTGAATTTTTCAGTGGTTGTGTGTTTACATCTGTCTCTACAAGCCCAGACGGTTGTGTGAATGCTCTGTTTGGTGATGGGGGAATACTGCTAAGCTTTGTGGTTTCCAGGTTATCCATACCAGAGACCTGATTGATATGGGTAATCGCTCCTGAGTTACCACCTGTCATCTCGTTTAATAATTCAGGTAAGCTCATGTAGCCCCAACGAATTGCACGTTCAAGTAAAAATGGGATAGGGCTATGTGGCTCTGTTTTTTGAAAAAAACGTGAAATTTTACGTAGCTCGTGAAAGGCTTGCTCGCGACTTAAAATCACATGAGCGGCAGAGCCCGGTTGATTAAGTTGGCCTTGTCCAACGGCTGCACTTTGATTATTTGCTTGGGGAATCTGCGTCATGCTCGAAGTTACGTCAGAAGGCTCTGAGCTCGAAGTGCTTTGTTCAATACTTGTTTCACCTTGTACTGATTCAAAGGTGATGAGTTTGAAATTAGTGTCTAGTGGCCAAGGAGCGAACCTATCACCAACAAGATATTGTATTGCTTTGAGAAGATCAGAGATATTTGCTTTGGCATACTTAAAGCTGATTGGAGAAACATTTACTTTCTGACACGCCTGAGCGATGAGCTTTTCCGCTATGTCGAAGTTTTGATAGGCAGTGGCAAGGTCATCGACGACAGTTTCCATTTCGTTGGAGTATAGTGAATAAGTCGACTCTTTTAGCTCTGATAGGGTTCCGTTTCGCTCAGCCCTCAAGAAGTCACCAAATGTAACGTGTCCTATAAGATCGGTCATTTGCAGTGGCATGAAAAGGGCAGTTGAATCTTGGGTTTCCCCCACGAGTTGGAGAAGCGGTTTGATCCTAAATTCCGTTAGCTCTTTATTACGTCCACCTTCGTCATTACTTTTTAGTTTATCTTCAGGAGGCTGAGGGTGAAGGGTTTCCCAAAATTCTCGGATAATTTCTACCAAAACTTTTGTTGCATCAGCGAGGTTAGTATAAGGGGAAGAGGTAAATAGTTGGCTGGTAATGAACCAACCGAGTAGTTCGGTATCTTTTGTTTGGGATGTTAACGCATCAAATGTGGTAGTTCGCACTAAATTCCAATTAGTGTCGTTCGCTTCGATAAGCGCTTCGTCACCTGAGGCGTCGGGTGTTTCAACTAACTGTCGAAACGATGATTGAGCTGTATTATAGTGATTGCGCAGAGTACGGTAAGCGCTCCTATCCAACTTGAGATAGCTACCTGATGGTTGCTCTTCAGATATAGGTTTCAATAATGCGTCAACGTCTACCATATACAGTCCATCTTTAGCCTTTGACAAGAAAAATGTAATCTATTCAATTATTTGTTATTTATAGGTAATAGCTTGCATATCAAATTCTAGATGGTTTTCCGTAAAAAACTTCATTGAATTCATTATTTTATTAAAATGGTGATCGGTTTCTAAAAACTGAAGTCACATCTTGTTAATGTGATTAACTTATTCTGTAATAATAATAGGTTACATATTCATGAAATTCTAATATGAGTTATTTTATTAGCTAATAACTGGTTTTTTCTTATTATAGAGAATGCAGAAAAAGTTAACCCCCGATAAGAACAGTCGGCATTCCTAGAACAATTGAGCCACCATGTGCGGTGGTATCTCCCATTCTTGCTGCGGGCTTACTATTAATTAATACGGTAGCACTTCCCTTAACGATTGAATCTGGCGGGCCCACGCATACAACAACATCCCCAAGCGTAGCTGCTGGCATATTTCCTATCAGAACAGTCGGAGCACCAGGTCCAGTAATTGGCCCACCAACATGAGGGATAGGAGGAACCGCGGGTGTTTGCATTGGGCATACATGCATATCTGTAAGTCTGGCGGCAGGAAGAGTCATATCAGACCTCCGTTTCCACCTTGTGCAATATCAATTGCTGCTATAACGGCGTTTTCATAATAGGTGGAGGTTTGATCCCACACTGGTAGTGCAGCGGCGTGATTAATGGCTCCCGCGACTGCTTTAGCGTACAAGTATGGATCAGGTAATACGGTGGGTAAGTCTGGCGCCACTATACTCCCAGAGCCGTTCCAAAATACCGCCTGGCTAACCCAAGATGGTCCACAATTGAGTTCCAATCGACTGGCAAATAACTCAGACTTTCTGCGCAGCTCTTCAGACGGAGACAATGCCCAGTTCTTTGTAGTATTCAATGCCATTTTTTGAGTGTCATTCCAAACATCACTGCGTGAATATAGACAACATAGTGCCCACCAAATACTCTCTCTGACAGGTAACGCATGGGCGAGAAACTGTATTAGGTCATTATAAAGTTCTGACTTTTGCAAACTTACTATCACTTGATCTATCGGAAGTTCGTCATTGATGCACTCCTTAGCTTCATCAGAAGCTTGAAACCTTGGCATAATTTGAGAACTACTTTGATAGGGGATTTTTTTATACATAGTTTTAATTAACCTTAACAATCGCACCTTTCAACTCACCCAATACACCGCCGTCGAAAGTTCCTTTTAGACCTGATTTGAATTCAGCGCTTAACGAACCTTCAGCACTTAACGTCGTGTCTGCTTTCATCTCTATGCTTAGTCCTTTTATAGTATTTGAAGTGGTTGCTTCAAGTGCCGTAGTCGTGCCTGATATTTTATTTGCGGATGTCGCTTTACTGGTAACATTGGTGCCTTCTAAATTCAGCGCACTGCTTGCTTTTATGTCTATGTTGGTGGCTTCTATTGATATTGAAGAAGAAGACATCGATATTTTGCTGGAACCAACCTTCAAATCAATAGTGTCATCGGCCTCTAGCGTAATGGTCTTGGCTGAACCACTCATATCTTTAGTAACAGATAAAGTATAGGTATCTTCGGTTGTTATTTTCATCGCTTTGGTAACGGTTTGGCTCAACTCTCCTTTCACGGTTTCTGTATGGTTATTTTCAATTTCTTGTGAGATATCTTTTGCCGCATGAAGGTAAATAAGTTCATTGTCCTTTTTGTCATCGAAATAGAGTTCATTGGCCTCTGCGGTTAATTTAGTTTTTATACCGCTTTTGGTTGTATTGGCTTCTTTGTAAGGAGGAGCATTATCGCTGTTATAGACACTCCCAGTAATAATGGGTTGGTCGGGATCCCCATCAATGAACGAAACTAGCACTTCTTGACCTACTCTAGGAATAAACTGCGCACCATAGCCACTACCAGCCATCATTTGGGCGACTCGTACATAGCAACTGGTTTTGTCACCACTGGCTTCTGTATCCCAGTGGAATTGAATTCTTACCCGTCCTTGATCGTCTTGGTTGATGTCTCCTGCGGTGTTTCCTGCGACAGTCGCGCTTTGTAATCCTTTTACAGACTGCTTTCCTCTGGGTTTTGGATAATTGGGTGTCGCTTTTGGTATCAGTCGAACTTCGGTGCTGCACTGAACATCGTCTTTGTAATGTGTTGCTATGCCAACGACGGAAAAATCACCTAGCTGTGATTTATCTAAGTGACTACTTAGGGAAAACCAAGTAGCGATATCAAACATATCGTGTTTGGCATGAGCTATGACGGATTGATAGTCTTGTTCAACATATTCAATTCTTCGTTTAGCGAGGTTACTTGAAAGATCTGTCATGTCACCGCTGATACCTAGCTCCGGATAAAGCACAGAAGTCAATTTGGTGTTGTTTGCTACTGTATTACCACTTTTTTTTGCTTTACTCGTAACCAGCTTGGACTGTGAATAGTCATAAGCTGTTAATTCAATGCTGGCGCCATGGAAGTCCATAACAGGAACCCAAGATTCTATGAGTGGTAGGCTTCCAGAAGGGGTCTCTTGCATATCAAATTTTGCGACATCTGCTTTGGTATATGGAGAAGTGGCATCTTGAATCACCATAGTATGATCGCCGGATTGATGCTCGAAATAGAAGTGCAATCCTTCTTCTGCAAGTAATCGAACAACGAAGTCATAATCTGATTCATTGTACTGCAGGCAATATTCTCTTTTTGTTGAGGGGAAACTTGAGAGCTTATATTTGCCCTTAAAACCAGCATTATCAAAAATATCGCTAATTATATCTTTGGTCGTTTGAGTCTGATAAACACGGAACGAATGAGTGTGTTTTAGTAGCCAAAACCAAGGCTTGAGTATGACGCGAAACTGCAAGAACTGGAAATTGGCATCCAAACCCATTTGTTCAATACGCGTTATTACTCCATTGAATGTTCTCTGCAGTTTGTTGCTGCCAGATTCATTACTATATCGATTGACAGTTAAGAGCTGACCAAGTTGGTCTTGAGCATCAAATGTTGAAGAGACAATAGTTGCAGTGATTTCAAATGTAATGGACAGAGCCTGAGTGACGGTAAAGTCACTAACTAAGTGTTCTTGGCTTTTATAATCTTTTGCAGACATTAAACCAGCCGATGCTGAATACTTATCAGGCATAGAATATCCTCATATTAAAAAGTCTTTTTAAATTATATTGATATGTGTAAATCTAACCGGATTAATACAAAGTAGCAGTTAATTCATAGTTAATAAATCTAGCTTGCTGGGACACTCGATGACTCTCATTAAAAGTAAACTAATGCGTGATCTATCTTTGTATTTTGCAAGTTTATCTGCTGTCTACGATAAGTAAGACGGCTTTTTCATAGGCAAAAATCATACTTTTGATTTCATTTTTACTCTGCCAAATAGACTCAACAGATGGCAATATCACGAAAAACACTAACGGTTCATGGTGAAGAGAACGCCAACGTCGGTCTAAGTCATTTTTCTTATGTATGTTCATATTGACGGTAAGAACAAGGCTATCTTGGGATAGTTCTGAATTAGGGATTTTTCCCAGTTCGTGCACCGCCCCCCAAAGTGTATCAAGCGATCTTTCTTGGACACTTCTTAAGAAGAGTTCAAATTCGAGACCAACTGAATCGTTGTGAATCGTTGTACTCAAGCGATGTTTTAACCTAATACCATCAATAAATGGAAGGGCACGCTCTGCAGTATTGGTAGCGTTTTTAGATAACGGACAAAGCTGAATCGAACTGTTGGGGTGCTTGCTGGTAAAAACCTCACAAGTAAATTGTTTGATAATTGACTCTAGCGCATTATGAAACAGACTGTTTTGAAGATCACTTAGCGATACAGCAGAACTTACTTCTGCTTCATTGAATACTATTTTAGCTACGTCATTTACGCCTTGATAGTCTGAAACGTTGACATAACGATTTGATTTGATGGCTTTGATAACAACATTGTTTGTCTCTATTAAGGTAGGGCTTTGATCTGAAAAAATACTATTTGATAACAGAGGGTAATATGGTTCTCTTGTGGTCGAAGAAAAGTAAGAGCATGAGCTAACAATGATACAAGCAACAGTTAGGATTACCGCTTTTATTATGTGGGGGCGCATTCGACTACCTTCTCCTTACTGCACTTACCAAAAGATATTAGCGATATACTCATTTGAGTTCATATCATTTCTTGTGCTAAACCTAGCTCAAGTCATAAAAGTTTATGTAATGAATTTAAATCATCTCTAGCAAATGTGACATATGATAGATATCCATCATCTCATGAGGAGTATTGTCGACAATGATCTGGTTTTAAGCGTAAAAGCTTGGAATTTTCGTACTCAATCCATAACATTGTAGACAATATAGTAAGACCACTCGTTAATCATGAATGAAGAACTCACGTCTCGCATTAAAATACGACTCGCAGAGAGAGAAAGCACTAAGTCTGAAAATCTAACCGAGCTTTTAATAGAGGCAATTGTTATCGGAGCAATACATTCTGGCAGCAAGATTTCTGAACCCGACTTAGCCAAACGTTTAAACGTGAGTCGAGGGCCTTTGAGAGAAGCTCTGATGCGGATTGAAGGGTTAGGGTTAATCGAACGAATTCCTCATGTGGGGGCGAGAGTAGTTAAGTTATCCGCTGAAAAATTAGTGGAAGTGTATTCAGTTAGAGAAGCACTGGAAGGTATGGCAGCTAGATTAGCGGCTAGGCATATATCAGAAAGCGAGATATTGGGCTTAGAGGCATTACTCGCCAAACATTCTAAGCATATTGATGACGTTGAGGGGAGCTCATATTTTCACCAGCAAGGTGATTTCGATTTTCACTATCGTGTAATATTGGCCAGTCGTAATAGCAAACTTATCTCCTTGTTATGTGATGAGTTATACCATTTACTTCGCATGTACAGATATCAATCTCCCCGCTCTCAATCTAGGCCTCATGAAGCATTAAACGAACACAAATTGATATTGAAAGCGATAGAAAATCGTGACGAAGAATTGGCTGAGCTTCTTATGAGACGGCACATTTCAGGCAGTAGAAAGTTAATAGAACAACAAATTATAGTGACTCAAAATGATTAGAAGGAAATAGTCATGGGTTTATCTCAAGGTGGAAAGTTTAGGGCAGCAGTAGAAAAAAATACTCCATTGCAAATTGTTGGAGCTATCAATCCTTACTGCGCAATGATGGCAAAAAATTTGGGGCATCAAGCCATTTATCTATCTGGTGGTGGTGTGGCCAATGCTTCTTATGGGTTACCGGATCTCGGTATTACCACCCTTAACGATGTTTTAGTGGACGTAGAACGCATCAGCAACGCGTGTGATCTTCCTCTTTTGGTCGATATTGATACAGGGTTTGGTGGCGCGTTTAATATTGCGCGCACAATAAAAGCAATGGAAAAAGCAGGTGCGGCTGCAATACATATGGAAGATCAAGTTGCACAAAAACGTTGTGGTCACCGGCCCAACAAGGCGATAGTCAGCCAGCAAGAGATGGTCGACCGTATTAAAGCGGCAGTCGATGCCCGTCAAGATTCAAATTTTGTCATTATGGCCAGAACAGATGCGCTAGCAGTCGAAGGGATGGACAAAGCAATAGATAGGGCGATAGCCTGCGTTGAGGCTGGGGCAGATATGGTGTTTCCAGAAGCAATGAACAAACTCGAGCAGTATGCACAATTCTCCAAAGCTCTTTATCAGGCCATAGGTAAAGATGTCCCAATACTAGCTAATATTACTGAATTTGGTCAGACTCCTTTATTTAGCACCCAGCAGCTTGCGGAAGTAGGCGTTGATATGGTGTTGTACCCACTCAGTGCATTTCGTGCCATGAATAAAGCTGCAGAAACTGTTTATTCTCACCTTTTAGAAGAGGGCAATCAGGAGGAGCTCATTGGTATGATGCAGACGCGAAGTGAATTGTATGATCATCTTAATTATCATGATTATGAACAGAGATTAGACAAGCTTTTCTCGCAAGAAAGTGACTGACACGGTGTAAAAAGTTCAATTATTCAATATTTTTAAATGAGTTTGGTGACTAGTAAGCACATTTAAATTGCCAACTAGAAAAGGAGTTCGATATGTCAACTAAAGAATTAGGTGGCGCAGGCTTGAGAGGCCAAAGTGCTGGAAGCACAGCTTTATGTACAGTAGGTAAAACAGGAACCGGTCTTACCTACCGAGGGTATGATATTCATGACCTCGCTAACAATGCACAGTTTGAAGAGGTCGCACATCTGTTATTGCGTGGGCACCTCCCTACTCAGCAAGAACTAGATGCTTATAAAACACGTCTGATAAGCCTTCGTGGTTTACCAGAAGAAGTTAAAAAAGCGCTTGAGCTTCTCCCACGCAACGCACACCCTATGGATGTGATGCGTACCGGGTGCTCTGTTTTAGGAAACATTGAACAAGAATTTGACTTCTCAGGGCAACTTAATGCGACAGAGAGAATGTTGGCGTTGTTTCCTGCAATTATCTGTTATTGGTATCGTTTTAGTCATGACGGCGTCAAAATTGATACTCAAGATCAATCACAAAACTGTATTGGTGGCTATTTTCTGAAAATGCTGACAGATAAAGAGCCAACAGAATTGCACAAACAAGTCATGCATTGCTCGCTTATTTTATACGCAGAACACGAGTTTAATGCGTCGACTTTTGCAGCGAGAGTATGTGCATCAACCCTTTCTGATATTCACTCATGTATTACGGCTGCAATTGGCACGTTAAGAGGGCCTTTGCATGGAGGTGCCAATGAAGCGGCAATGGATATGATCCAAGACTGGCAAACTCCCGAAGAGGCTGAGTCTAATATCATGCGAATGTTGGCCAACAAAGATAAAATCATGGGTTTTGGCCATGCGATTTATAGAGAGAGTGATCCAAGAAACGCATTAATTAAACGTTGGTCCAAAGAGTTGTCAGAACAGGTTGGCGATAATCACTTATACGCTGTTTCTGAACGAGTAGAGACCGTTATGAAACGTGAAAAAGGATTATTCTGTAACGCTGACTTTTTCCATGCTTCAGCCTACCACTTTATGGATATCCCCACTAAATTGTTCACACCAATATTTGTTATGAGTCGTTTAACTGGCTGGGCTGCTCATGTGTTTGAACAGCGCGCAAACAATCGTATTATTCGCCCTAGCGCAGATTATACAGGGCCAGACGCACAAGAATGGCTACCTATCGATAGAAGATAGGAAATCTCACTGTGTTGCCAAGGCTTGTGTTTCTGTATCAAGCCTTTTTATTTTTATGGGTTTAGACAGAGTCATACATTCTAGGCTTAGGTCTTTTATCAGCTGACCGTTTAACAGGTTCACAGCTGTTATCAAGGTCACCCAAAAACATAATTGCTATCACTTTGAGGTATTTTGACGACTATCCAGAGTGATATTCAGATGGAAGTAATACAATGAGTTGTACTGTTAACACTGATTATCGTAAGCCGCTTTCGGGATTCGGCTTGGATTTTTTTGACGCGCGCCAAGCCATCAACGATATTTCTCCCGGAGCTTATGACCGCTTGCCTTATACCTCCCGTGTACTTGCCGAGCAATTAGTGCGCCGGTGTAATCCAACAACTTTGACCGAATCACTGAAACAGTTAATCGAACGCAAGAGAGATTTGGATTTTCCATGGTATCCCGCTCGGGTAGTGTGTCATGACATTCTTGGTCAAACTGCTTTGGTAGATTTAGCTGGGTTACGCGATGCCATCGCTGAGCAGGGTGGTGACCCTGCGAAAGTTAATCCCGTTGTCGAGACGCAATTGATCGTGGATCACTCATTAGCGGTGGAACATGGTGGTTTTGACCCTGACGCTTTCGAAAAAAATCGAGTCATTGAAGAGCGCAGAAATGAAGACCGCTTTCATTTCATTGAGTGGTGCAAAACGGCGTTTGAAAATGTCAGCGTTATTCCTGCAGGCAACGGCATTATGCACCAGATAAATCTAGAAAAAATGTCACCCGTCATTCAAGCCAAAGATGGCATCGCATTTCCCGACACATGTGTTGGTACGGATAGCCATACTCCTCATGTCGATGCGCTTGGCGTAATAGCAATTGGTGTAGGGGGCCTAGAAGCAGAGACAGTCATGTTAGGTCGCCCTTCGATGATGAGGTTACCAGAGATAGTTGGTGTAAAACTGGTGGGTAAACGCATCCCCGGAGTTACTGCGACAGACATCGTTTTGGCCATTACGGAATTTTTGCGTGGCGCTAAGGTGGTTTCATCTTACCTCGAATTTTTTGGCGAAGGCGCAAGTAGCTTAACAATCGGTGATAGGGCAACGATTTCTAATATGACGCCTGAGTATGGCGCAACGGCAGGTATGTTTTATATTGATGAGCAAACACTCCAATATCTCAAACTAACAGGACGTGACTCTCAACAAGTCGAACTAGTTGAAAAATACGCCAAGCAAACAGGGCTTTGGGCGAGCGACTTGCAGGAAGCTGAATACGAACGTTTGTTGGAGTTTGATCTTTCTTCAGTGACACGTAACTTAGCGGGTCCCTCAAATCCTCACCGCCGTTTACCGACCTCAGAGCTCAGTGCAAAAGGTATTGCTGGGAAGTGGGATGATTCAGAAGGTCGATTACCCGATGGAGCAGTTATTATTGCTGCGATCACTTCGTGTACGAATACAAGTAACCCGAGAAATGTTGTTGCTGCTGGACTTGTCGCCAAAAAGGCAAATCAGTTAGGACTTGAGCGAAAACCTTGGGTAAAAACCTCTTTTGCGCCCGGTTCAAAAGTGGCTAAAATCTACCTTGAAGAGGCAGGGCTATTGCCCGAAATGGAGAAGTTGGGCTTCGGAATAGTCGGCTATGCTTGTACCACCTGTAATGGCATGAGTGGTGCTTTAGACTCTGACATTCAGCAAGAGATTATCGACAGAGACTTATATTCCACCGCAGTTCTGTCTGGTAATCGAAATTTCGATGGCCGTATTCACCCGTACGCTAAACAAGCGTTTTTAGCATCTCCCCCTTTAGTAGTGGCTTATGCCCTTGCGGGGACAATTCGATTTGATATTGAGCGCGATGCGCTAGGATACAGCTCTGACGGGCAACCTATTTATCTTAGTGATCTTTGGCCTAGTGATGAAGAAATTGACCACACTGTCGCTGAGTACGTCAAGCCAGAGCAGTTTAAACAAGTCTACATACAGATGTTTAAACTTGATGATCAACGAGCCAATAGCAATCCTCTGTATGATTGGCGCCCGATGAGTACCTATATACGCCGCCCCCCATATTGGGAAGGTGCGTTAGCCGGTAAACGAACATTATCTTCAATGAGGCCGTTAGCCGTATTAGGGGATAACATCACTACAGATCATTTATCACCTTCCAATGCCATACTCGCTTCAAGTGCAGCTGGAGAGTACCTTTCAAGCATGGGGGTCCCCGAGCAAGATTTTAACTCCTACGCAACACATAGAGGGGATCACCTTACTGCTCAGCGAGCTACGTTCGCTAACCCTAAACTTTTCAATGAGATGGTTCGCGAAAATGGCGAGGTGGTGCAAGGTTCTCTCACTCGTATTGAGCCTGAGGGTGAAATATCGCGTATATGGGAAGCAATTGAAACTTATATGAGTCGAAAGCAACCTTTAATCATTATTGCAGGGGCAGACTATGGCCAAGGCTCTTCGAGGGACTGGGCTGCGAAAGGAGTTCGTTTAGCTGGTGTTGAGGTGATTGTTGCCGAAGGATTTGAAAGGATTCACAGAACAAACCTTGTAGGGATGGGAGTGCTACCCCTTGAGTTTAAACAGGGAGAAAACCGAAAAACACTCAACCTTGATGGCAGTGAAGTTTACGACATAGTTGGAAACATTCAGGCAGGTGTAGATCTTAGCTTAATCATTACACGCAAAAGCGGTGAATGCATGGAGACTTTGGTGACATGCCGTTTGGATACGCAAGATGAAGTCTCGGTATACGAGGCTGGTGGTGTGTTGCAGCGTTTTGCTCAAGATTTTCTTGCTCAGTAGGAGGAATAATGGCGAATCTTCAAACCAATCAAATAAAGGTCGCGGCAACTTACATGCGCGGCGGGACGAGCAAGGGCGTTTTTTTCAATATAAGCGACTTACCTCCTGCAGCGAAAGTGCCCGGAAAAGAGCGTGATGCATTTTTATTACGGGTAATTGGCAGCCCTGATCCCTATGCTAAACATATTGATGGTATGGGAGGCGCAACGTCGAGTACCAGCAAAGTTGTCATTCTCTCCCCAAGCACTCAACCTAATCATGATGTAGATTACTTATTTGGCCAAATTTCGATTGATAAGGCATTGGTCGATTGGAGTGGTAATTGTGGAAATCTCTCTGCAGCGGTAGGCCCTTTTGCTATACACACTGGTTTAATGCCATCCGAGCGTATCCCCAAGAACGGAACTGTAGCGGTCAGGGTCTGGCAAGCCAATATAAAAAAAACTCTCGTCATTCATGTTCCTATTAGAGATGGAGTAGTACAAGAAACTGGTGACTTTGAGTTAGATGGAGTGACGTTTCCTGCGGCAGAAATTCCTGTTGACTTTATGTCACCTGCAGATGGCAAAGGTAATATGTTCCCGACAGGAAACTTAATCGATGATCTCGATGTGCCAGAGATTGGTACATTCAATGCTACGTTTATAAACGCGGGCATACCAACCATATTTATGCAAGCCGACTCCCTTGGTTATACGGGGACTGAACTTCAAGATGAAATAAACAATGACTTAAATGCTTTGGATAAGTTTGAGAAGATCCGAGCTTATGGGGCATTGAAGATGGGGCTCATAAGCAATATTGAGGAAGCAGAAAACCATCAGCACACGCCCAAAATAGCGTTTGTTTCTAAGCCTAAAAGCTACCACGCATCAAATGGTAAATACATTTCTGAAAGCGATGTGGACTTACTTGTTAGAGCCCTATCTATGGGGAAACTACACCACGCCATGATGGGGACGGCTGCGGTAGCCATTGCTTCAGCCTCATGTGTCCCAGGAACACTTGTTAATCTGGCCGCTGGTGGCGGTGAAAAGCACTCAATCACATTCGGACACCCGTCTGGTGTACTAAAAGTTGGTGCTATTGCCAGTCACAATGAAAAAGGTTGGGTTGTTGAAAAAGCAGTGATGAGCCGAAGTGCGCGAATCATTATGGAAGGTTTTGTTCGTGTTCCTTCCGATACTTTTTAAAGTAAGCCTGTTAAGTCACTACAGGCCTTAATCCTATCTGGACATACGGGAGGATACGTTATGTCTGCCTATCAGAAAGAATATTTATTGGCCAAGGAAGATCCCAAACTTTTTTGGCAAAGCCAAGCGAACAATATTGATTGGTTTAAAAAACCTACCAAGATTTTAGAGCTTGATAATAATGGCATTGAACGCTGGTTTACCGATGGTGTTCTCAATACATGTTGGTTGGCACTAGATTATCACTGTGAGCAGGGTCGGGGTGACAATGTCGCTCTAATTTATGACTCTCCGGTTACAGGAAATAAAAGCCAATACACTTATAATCAGTTACGAGACCAAGTATCGAAAGTTGCTGGCATGCTTGCTAGTCAAGGGGTAGAAAAAGGCGATCGTGTGATTATTTACATGCCTATGATCCCTGAGGCCGCAATGGCTATGCTGGCATGCGCAAGACTAGGTGCTATCCACTCCGTGGTGTTTGGTGGTTTTGCTCCCCATGAACTTGCGGTTCGAATTGATGATGCGCAGCCCAAAACCATTATGACGGCTTCTTGTGGGATTGAATTCACGACAGTGATTCCATATAAGCCTCTTGTCGATAAAGCGATTGAACAAAGTCATTGGAAGCCTGAAAAAGTATTTGTGTTCCAGCGCCCTGAGTGTCAAGCAGAGTTAGCTCATCCTTATGATTTAGATTGGCAGCAAGAAGTTGAGAAAGCCCAGCCTCACTCATGTGTTCCCGTTTTGGCTACTGACCCTTTATATATACTCTATACATCCGGAACGACAGGTAAACCTAAAGGGGTTGTAAGGGACAATGGTGGTCATGCTGTTGCGCTCAAGTACTCTATGAGCGCGATTTATAATGTTGCTGAAGATGGCGTTTATTGGGCCGTCTCCGATGTTGGTTGGGTACTAGGCCATTCATACATTGTTTATGCACCTTTGATCCATGGTTGTAAAACTATCTTATATGAGGGAAAACCAATAAAAACGCCGGATGCTGGTGCATTTTGGCGTGTCTGCGCAGAACATAAAGTCAATGTTTTGTTTGCTGCTCCCACCGCTTTTCGTGCGATAAAGAAAGAAGACTTTGATGGTGTCCATATTGAAAAACATGACTTATCCAAGCTACACACAATTTTCATGGCTGGTGAGAGGCTTGACCCTCCAACTTTAGCTTGGGCACAAGAAAAAACACGTAAACCCATCATTGATAATTGGTGGCAAACCGAGACGGGATGGCCTATGGTCGCAAACCCTATCGGACTTGAGCCCATGAAAGTTAAGGCTGGCTCATCAACTAAACCAGTACCAGGCTACAACATCGAAATACTTAATGAACAAGGAGAGGTTTTAGGGCCTAATCAGCAAGGCTTTATTGCCATCAAGCGTCCTTTACCCCCAAGTTGTCTGCCTACGATATGGCGCAATCATGAAAGGTTCGAATCTAGTTACCTAAATGTATTTCCCGGTTACTATATATGTGGCGATGGCGGCTATTTTGATAGTGATGGATACTTGTACATTATGGGCCGGATTGATGACGTAATTAATGTCGCAGGGCATAGGTTATCAACAGGGGAGATGGAAGAAGTGGTTGCTGAACATCCAGCTATTGCAGAATGCGCCGTAGTGGGGGTCAGCGATGAATTAAAAGGACAATTGCCTTTGGGCCTTGTGGTGCTCAAGGATGGGGTTAAAGTGGATGACAATCAACTGGAAGACGAAATTGTTGATGTTGTACGAGACAAAATTGGTGCGGTTGCCTGTTTCAAGCAAGCTTTGGTGGTTGAGCGCTTACCAAAGACTCGGTCGGGTAAAATTTTGCGAAAGACCATTCGACAGATAGCCGATGGGGAAGAGTATACCCTTCCTTCTACAATTGACGATCCAAATAGTTTAGTGGAAATAGAGAAAATACTAGAGCGCTAGATTAACGCATTGTATAACCACCAAGTAGCCTTTAGTATATTGAGCTACTTGGTGTACTAAGCTCTGTGATTATTTTATATAAGGTGGGCTATGAAAAACATCACAATTCGAGTTGCACAAACTCAGGATGTAGAACAGCTCGATGAATTAATGTTCAGGCTTCATGATGAGCACCATCACCAATGCCCTGAACACTTTAAAACCGCTCAAGAGATAGAGCAGGAAAAAAGCATTACTCGTTATATCAACTCGCCCGATTGTTTAGTCTTGGTTGCTTGCAACGGCGATTGCATCCTTGGCTTTATTACAGGACATTTTTGTGAGCTAACCTCAAGTGTGAGTAAGCCGGTTCAGATGGGAAGTGTAGATGAACTCTATGTCATGCCTGAAATGCGAAAGTTTGGTATTGCGACACAGCTATATCATGATTTGGAACATCGTTTTGATGAGTATGGCGTCAAACAAGTGTTTGTCGAGGTATGGGGCTTTAACCGCGTCGCACTCGATTTATACAAGGGTTTAGCGTTCCAAAATCATATTCACTGGTTACGAAAACCAATCAGTTAGCGTTGCTTTTTCTCGGCCAATCAATTTGTTGGCGATACGTGACAAACACAACACAAAAAGATTGTGGTTTTTTCTCATTCTGATTTAGTTGACCTTCGTGTTGCAGTCATTTAAGGTCTCGGTCCGGCATTGCACAGATGATGATTTAGGCTGAGATAAAGTTGTACAAAATTAACGAAATGTTTGAAACCATACAAGGTGAAGGTGTATTTACGGGGGTACCGTCTGTATTCATTCGCCTACAGGAATGCGCTGTTGGTTGCTCTTGGTGTGATACTAAGCATACCTGGGACGCAACCCCTCAAGACGAGCGCCCTTTAAATGAAATTCTGACTAAAACAAAGGACTCGTCTACATGGTGCAGTGCTGCCAGTTCTGACATTATCGATCAATATCATCAATTGGGTTACCAAGCTAAGCATATCGTGATTACAGGTGGAGAGCCATGTATTTATGATTTACAACCACTCACTGAAGCCTTTGAAAATATTGGATGCAGTTGCCAAGTGGAGACCAGTGGTACATCCGAGGTATTAACCAGCGAGAAGACCTGGGTGACAGTGTCACCAAAAGTAGCGATGAAAGGAAAGCTTCCTGTGCTGGATAGTGCATTGTTACGAGCCAATGAGATCAAACATCCGGTAGGGACAACCAAAGATATTGAACACTTAGATGAGCTAATAGTGCGAGCCAGCGTGCCAGAGACCACAGTGATCGCACTGCAACCCATTAGCCAGAAACCTCGAGCAACTCAACTTTGTATTAATACCTGTATCGAGCGTAACTGGCGACTTTCAATTCAATCCCACAAATATTTGAACATTGCTTAAAGGACATAAGAAGAATGAAAAAAGCTGTAGTCGTATTCAGTGGAGGGCAAGATTCTACGACTTGCCTAGTTCAGGCCCTCAATGTGTTTGATGAAGTTCATGCTATTACTTTCGATTACGGACAAAGGCATAGACTAGAAATCGAAGTCGCCCAAAGTTTAGCTAAAGAGCTGGGGGTCACGGCTCACAAAGTTATGGACGTCGGTCTCCTTAATGAATTGGCGATTAGCTCGCTAACTCGAGATGACATTCCAGTCTCTCATGAGCTGCAGGACAATGGTTTACCAAACTCCTTCGTACCCGGTCGTAATATTTTATTTTTAACACTTGCGGGTATTTACGCATACCAAATTGGCGCAAGCACTATCATTACAGGGGTATGTGAAACAGATTTCTCTGGCTATCCTGATTGTCGTGACAGTTTTGTTAAAGCCATGAATACGGCTCTTGCACAAGGTATGGAATACCAGTTAAAAATTTCTACTCCTTTGATGTGGCTAAATAAAGCGGAAACTTGGGCGCTTGCAGATCAGTGCCAGGCTCTCGATTTGGTGAAAGAGAAAACGTTAACTTGTTATAACGGTGTCATTGGTGATGGTTGTGGAGACTGTCCTGCGTGTGGGCTCAGAAAAGCAGGATTAGAGGATTACCTAAATGACCGTGAGGCTATTATGGCTTCTTTGGTTAAAAAGCAGCAGCCTGTCTAAAAACTATATAAATGTGCCCTCATAAAATCTATGAGGGCAATTTGAAGTAGCTTATTTAACCTAGATACATTTTTGCCAATTCAGCAGGTTCAACTTCTTTACCTTCCAATTGTGCATTCCAGTTGGTACCAACTAAAACACCATCTTCTGATAAAGTGAGTAACCAATCTTCGACGAAAATATCGAGTGGGATTTCTAATACCTCAAAATCGGCCCACTCTTCGACATTGTGCGCTTGCGCATCTTCCTTTGCCGACCAGAATGGCATAACTTCGCTATTCTCAAACTCAGTGGAGTCGCATGATAGCCATCCTTCTTCGTTACGAAGCCCCCAAACTAAATTGTTCTGTTTGGTGTCCGCTACAAAAAGCTCTAGGTTCGCTTGAATGTCAGAAGTTAAGTTGCTCATCGCGTTTTTCTCTTCATGGTAATTATGGATTAGGGTAGCACTGTTATCGTTAAAGCTAAATAAAAAACCAGATTTTCTGTCTAGATGACCTTGCAGGCAAAGCCTTTTAGATAAAACCCTTCTGGACAGGCTGTGTCTGTTGGGTGGTCGGCCGCTTGTTCAAAACGTTCAACAAACTTGACCTGTCGACCAGCGTCAACCGCGGCATCGGCAATGATTTTTTGAAAAAGCACTTGGTCCATTAACCCAGAACAAGAATAAGTTAGCAGTGTTCCACCCGTTCTTAAGATTTGCATAGCTAGCATATTAATATCTTTATAGCCCCGACATGCCCCATTGAGTTGTGCTTTGCTCTCGGCAAATTTGGGCGGGTCCATGATCACGACATCGAATTTTGTTCCCTGATCTCTATATTCACGCAGCAACTTAAATACGTCCGCGTTGAGAAAAACGGCACGCTTTTTCGAAATATCAATCTGGTTAATTTCGGCATTGTGTTTTGCCATATCCAGTGCGGGTTGAGATACATCAGCGTTGATAACGCGTTTTGCCTCACCTTTCAATGCATATAAACCAAAGCCACCTGTGTAAGAAAAGCAGTTGAGCACTTCCTTATTTTTACAATATTTGATGGCCTGTTGGCGGCTATCGCGCTGGTCGAGGTAGAATCCTGTTTTATGGCCGGCCTTAATATTTACACTTATCTTAATGCCATTTTCTTCAATAACAACGGACTCTGGAGGCTCTTCACCACGTAACACACCAACGCGTTCACTTAGTCCCTCTTTCTTTCTCACCGCAACATCTGAGCGTTCATATATGTTATGTTCCGGAAACACAGTTAATAGAGCGCTGATCAGAGTGTCTTTTTGGTATTCGGCACCGGCACTCAATAGCTGACATACCAAGTAATCTTGGTACTTATCGACAGTAATGCCCGGCAACCCATCAGATTCAGCGGCAATTAAGCGATAGCCTGTAAGACCGTCTCGCTCAATAATATCCTGACGAAGTACTTGTGCTTGCTGGATCCGCTGCACAAAAAAATCTAAATCTATCTCTTGGTTCTCAAAGCTCCAAATTCTTGCACGAATTTGCGAGTGTGGAGAGTAGGCAGCTTTTGCCAGCCAAGTTCCATCATGAGCAAAAACATCCGCTGTTTCACCTAACGAAGGTTCACCCTCTATTTTTTTTATACCTCGAGAGAAAACCCAAGGATGTCTGCGCTTTAGCGACTTTTCTCGGCCTTTTTCTAGATAAATAGCTGGGGTCATGATGTTGCTCACTTGAATATTAAAGGTCGGGTATTGTGGTGGAAGTCTATAAGAAAATCAAACAAAACCACCAGTTAGGATTGGAATATGCTTATTTGAATAAAGCCTTTTATAATTTTGCTAGAAAGTTACGAGGTCGATTAACTATAACAGTACATTGTATAGGTATATCATTATGGATTTTGAGTGCAAAAGGTTTCTCATAAGTGGTTGTGTACAGGGCGTCGGGTTTCGCTATCACACATCTCAGAAAGCTATGAAACTTGGCTTAACAGGCTATGCGAAAAACCTCACCAATGGACAGGTTGAAGTGGTGATTTGTGGACATAGCCAGAAAATGGTTGAGATGGAACAATGGTTACAAAACGGGCCTAAAACTTCGTCGGTAGAATCCGTTGAGTCGGAGTGTATACCTTATCAGCTAATTACAGACTTTGATATTTTATAGGCACTTTGCGGGTTTTGGTAAGCCTGCCAATTTTGTTGCTTGTTTGGCTGGGCCTTGTTTAAAGAGCTTGAATAAATACTTACTATTACCTTTCTCTGGCCCATGCGCTTTTTCCATTGCTTTAACCAGCATCCTTACCGCAGGTGAAGTATTAAACTCTTCGTAAAAAGCACGGACAAAGTGAACCACTTCTAAATGCGCTTCAGTCAGTTCGATGCCTTCTTGCTCTGCAAGCAACGCAATCATACCTTCTTCCCAATCGGTATGGTTAAGAAGGTATCCTTCGTTGTCGGTGTGAACGGTTTTGCCTTTGTACTCAAACATGTCATTCAATTCTTGGTGTTGTAGAGTCGATAGGGTAGCTCAGCTCAGCGGCGTTTCGCAACATGTAAAAAGAAAAAGCCCAGAAGATTCAACCTCTGGGCCGTAACAAAGCATAATTTGTCTAGTAATTAGTCATCATTCATAATGCCAAGAATCGTTAGTAAGCTAGTGAACAAGTTCAAGATGTTAAGATACATAGAAATTGTTGCGCTTACATAGTTAGTCTCTTCACCACGAACAATACGGCTTGTGTCGTACAAAATAAAACCAGAGAAAACAAGCGCTGACATACTGCTGATAGCGAGCTGACCTAGAGTAGAGCCAACGAAGATATTAATGATTGCTGCTACGATGACAATAATCAGTCCTGCGATAAGAAAATTGCGCATGAAAGAAAAATCTTTCTTACTGCTGATTGTATAAGCAGACAACCCAAGGAATACCATCCCCGTTAGGCCTAGTGCTTGAGCAATGATCGATGGTCCATTAGGAATAGACGCATAGTGGTTCAGCATTGGGCCAAGAGCGCCTCCCATCAATGTTGTAAACACGAATGTCCATACGATACCCATAGATGAGTTGATGCTTCTTGGTAGAGCGAAGAAAAGAATACCGATAGCTGCTACTTGCATAACAAGTGCCATCATAGGAGAAAGGCCCATTGCCATTGTTGCAAGCGCTGCAATGGCACTAGTGACCAAAGTCATGGAAAGAAGAAAATAAGTGTTCTTCAGGGTTTTATTGATCTCAAGTGTGTTAGTTGCACTTGTAGAACGTGTAAACATAGGGCTGTTCATAATAGTCCTCGTAAGGGTTATGTTTATAGCTACATTTATGGGGTTAAGCTATGAAAAGATCAAGCCTTAACTGTATATTCATTACAACAAATTCTATATGAATTACACAAAAATGTATCAAGAAAGATGTAACACAATATAACAGATTGATTTATATGAGAACCACACCAACCTATGCTCTAATTTTTCAAACAACACTAATGACTTAGAATCTGGGCCAAAAAGTTTTGAGTACGATCAGATTGAGGGTTCTCAAAGAAATCAACTGGGTTATTTTCTTCAATGATCTCACCAGCATCCATGAAGATAACGCGATCAGCAACTTCTTTAGCAAACCCCATTTCATGAGTGACACATAGCATAGTCATACCTTCTTCTGCTAATTCAACCATAACGTCAAGCACCTCGCGAACCATTTCTGGATCGAGTGCCGAAGTGGGTTCGTCGAATAGCATAACTTGTGGGCTCATACATAATGATCGCGCAATCGCCACGCGTTGTTGCTGTCCACCGGAGAGCTGACCAGGGTATTTCTCTGCTTGATCTGGAATTTTTACTCGCTCGAGGTACTTCATAGCGACTTGTTTAGCCTCATCTTTTGGCATTTTTTTGACCCAGATAGGTGCTAAAGTGCAGTTTTCGAGTACGGTGAGGTGAGGGAATAGATTGAAGTGTTGAAAACACATACCGACTTCTCTGCGTACGGCTTCAATATTTTTCAGATCTTCGGTGAGTTCGTTTCCTGATACAATAATTTGGCCTTTCTGATGTTCTTCAAGTCGATTGATACACCGAATCATTGTAGATTTTCCTGACCCTGAGGGACCACATATCACGATTTTTTCGCCTTTTTTAACACTAAGATTAATGTTTTTGAGTACGTGAAACTCCCCGTACCACTTGTTCATGTCCTTAATCTCAATCATCAAACCCTGCTGTGTCATAACATATCCTTGAGCATTAAATTATCGTTTATGGCCAGTATGGAGTTTGTTTTCCAGCCAAATGGAGTATCGAGACATGCCAAAACAAAATATCCAGAAAACCAATGCGACAAAAACATAACTTTCAGTCGCAAACCCCAACCATTGTGGATCAGTATTGGCTGCTTGTCCTATACCCAATACATCAAACATTCCAATAATGAGAACTAAACTGGTGTCTTTGAAGAGGCCAATAAAAGTGTTCACTATCGAGGGGATCGTGATTTTCAATGCTTGAGGCAATACGATCAAGCCCATTTTTTTCCAATAACTGAGTCCGAGAGCGTCAGCTGCTTCGTATTGGCCTTTCGGTATGGCCTGTAACCCACCTCTGACTACCTCTGCCATATACGCCGCACTAAACATGACTACCCCTATCAGAGCACGTATGAGTTTGTCTGTTTCTGAGCCCTGAGCAAGAAATAGTGGCAACATGACAGACGCCATGAAGAGCACTGTAATAAGAGGAACACCACGCCAAATTTCAATGTAAACAGTACAAATACTTCGAATGATAGGCATCTCTGACCGCCGGCCAAGGGCCAAACCAACTCCAATGGGTAATGATACAACAATCCCCACCAACGCAATGATAAGTGTGACTAAAAGCCCACCCCATTTATGAGTATCAACGACCTCAAGTCCAAATACGCCGCCGTACAGTAGGGCGGCAATGATAAAGGGATAAATGTTAACAAAAAACAACCATATCCAT
Source organism: Vibrio sp. Of14-4 (assembly GCF_022347625.1). NCBI lineage: Bacteria > Pseudomonadati > Pseudomonadota > Gammaproteobacteria > Vibrionales > Vibrionaceae > Vibrio > Vibrio sp. Of14-4. The sequence goes on from NZ_JAKRGI010000010.1 coordinate 67,383, forward strand.
AGTCGTTTAGGCGTTTTTTCATAAGCGAGCAGAACAGTGAAGATGGTTAGGGTTGCGTAAAATAAACGCGGACGCCATAACTCCTCTTGAGGATAGAAGCCATACATAAATTGCTCCCAACGCACGCTGATAAACACCCAGCAAGCACCTTCTCGAGAGCAGTCATCTCGAGTCGAGCCTATCCAATCGGCTTGTAAAATTGCCCAATTGAAAATGTTCCAAATGAGGGAGATCGCGATGTAAGCGAGAATCAAAGTAACTATAGAATTCACCGGACCATTGAATAGATTTTTTCGCATCCACCCTATTGGCCCCACAGTATTGGCAGGAGGTGGTAAATCTGGCTGAAATTGATGTATCTTCATATCATCTCTCCACCAAAGCAACTTTACGGTTATAAATATTCATCAGCGCAGATGTCAGTAGGCTGAGCGATAAATAGACTGCCATAGTCATAGCAATGATTTCTATCGCTTGTCCTGTCTGGTTGAGGGTTGTCCCTGCGAATACTGACACTAAATCGGGGTAGCCAATCGCCATCGCCAATGATGAGTTTTTGGTAAGGTTAAGGTATTGGCTGGTTAATGGCGGTATGATGATTCTCAGTGCTTGCGGTACGATGACGAGTTTAAGCGTTCTGGAACGGGGAAGGCCAAGAGACATGGCGGCTTCTGTTTGACCATGACTGACGGCATTAATTCCCGAACGAACTATTTCAGCGATAAACGAGGCGGTGTAAATACTTAAAGCTAGCAGAAGCGCGGCTAATTCAGGGATAATACTTATTCCTCCTTGAAAATTGAACCCTTGTAGCTTCGGATAATCTGCTGAAATAGGGGAGCCCATAAGAAAGTACACAGCGACAGGAAATACAAAAACTAACCCAAACACGATACGACCCATCGGGGTCTGTTGCCCTGTTAATTTTTGTTTGTTATTTGCCCAAATATTGATGAAAAGGCAGCTAGCTATCCCCAGAGCAAAGCAGATTCCGACAATGGATGCACCTTGTTCGAACACAGGGGCCGGAAAATATAGGCCGCGTACATTTAAAAATATTGCTTCTCCAAGGCTGAGACTTTGTCTAGCGGAAGGCAGTGCTTGAAGTACTGCGAAATACCAAAAGAATATTTGTAACAGTAGTGGCACATTGCGAAAAATTTCTATGTAGACGGCCGCCAAACGGCTTACTAACCAATTAGAGGATAAACGGGCAATGCCCATAATAAAGCCAATCACTGTGGCTAAAATGATTCCGAGTACAGAGACTAGGGCGGTATTCAAAAGCCCGACAACGAAAGTACGACCATATGAGAAAGTTTCGTTGTACTCAATCAGTGACAAACCTATCCCAAATCCAGCTTCCTGAGTTAGGAAGCCAAACCCTGTCGCGATACCACGGGCTTCAAGATTGGTAAGAGCATTGTTAACGATTGTGTAAAAGAAAAAAAACAACGCGATGATGGCGATGATCTGAAAAACGACTGACCGAAATGTGGGGTTATAAAAAAGGTTAGTTTTCGAATTCTGGCTTTGCGCGCTAGGCTCATTGGCATTAGTATGTTTCATTTAGCTATGGCCTCAATCCCTTGGTTATAAAAAGGGCGGCAGTACCGCCCATTTTGGTTGCCTACTAGCGAATTGGCGGTGCGTACATGAACCCACCTGCATTCCACAGCGCATTAACACCACGAGAAATTTGCAGTGGGGAGCCGCTACCAACAGTGCGTTCGAAGCTTTCTCCGTAATTCCCGACCTGTTTTACAATTTGATACCCCCAGTCGTCACGTATGCCAAGACCTTTTCCTTTTGGCCCTTCAATACCCAAGATCCTTTTAACGTTAGGGTCTTTTGACTTTAACATTTCTTCTGCATTCTTGGATGTAATGCCATACTCCTCAGCATTAATCATAGCTGCCAAAGTCCATTTACCAATGTTGAACCACTGGTCATCACCTTGGCGCACTACTGGACCTAGTGGTTCTTTCGAAATAATTTCGGGTAAAACCATGGCAGAAGCTGGATCTTGAAGGTTTAGACGCAGCGCATAAAGCCCTGATTGGTCGGTCGTTAATACATCGCAACGACCAGCATCAAAACCCTTAGAAGTTTGTGCAGCGGTATCAAAAACAACTGGCTTATACGACATTCCACTATTTCTAAAATAGTCTGCTAGATTAAGCTCGGTTGTTGTACCAGATTGAACACACACTGACGCGCCATTGAGCTCTTTCGCACTTTTGATGCCCAGATCTTTTTTCACCATAAAACCCTGACCATCGTAGTAATTGACGCCAACAAAATTGAGGCCAAGCGCGGTATCTCGGTGTAATGTCCACGTGGTGTTGCGTGATAAAACATCAATCTCACCAGACTGAAGGGCAGTAAAGCGTTCCTTAGCGGTTAAAGGGACATATTTGACCTTTTTCTTGTCGCCAAGAACGGCGGCGGCTAATGCTTGACAATACTCCACGTCAATACCTTCCCATTCGCCTTTTGAGTTAGGGTTAGAAAACCCAGGTAAACCTGTACTGACACCACAAGTTAGGAAACCCTGTTTCGTCACTTTGGCTAGGGTAGTATCTGCAGCAGAGACGCCCGTAGACATCAGAGCAGTCGAAGCCGCTACTAATGAAGCAATAAATGTGAGTTTGTTTGCCATTTGAATCCTTCCTGTATGATCCATGTTAATTAGGTACCACTTATCACAACGAATGAAAATGTGTTGTTTATCAATGGTTATTGTCAAATCATCTAAAAAAACGACTTGTATATAAATCAACCATTTATAAGAATAGGTAAGGATTGGTAAATTCTCAAATATATCATTTAAAAGAGATTATTCTGTGAAGTTACTTATCTCAGACCTAATTTAATGATTAAATATTAATCAACTCGGTGTAGTGTGAAACTTCACATTAATAGTTCAAAGGTAAACAATGTTGCCAATATACGAATTTAACAGTAATAAATTTTACCATACGGGATACTGGCAATTAATAACGTTGCATTTTCGACGGTATCTAGCACTATCTATTGCACTGTTAAGTAATCTCTGTATTTATGTATCACATTTTTGATAGTATCTTGTGTAATAGCTTGTAAGTTTGCCTAAGGATAGAAATGCAATATTTTCCACTGTTCATGAATCTCAGAGACAGACCGATTTTGGTAGTAGGAGGGGGTGAAGTAGCTTGTCGCAAGGTTGACAGCCTAATTCGTGCAGGTGCAAATGTATCCATTGTTTCTCCACAAATTGACCTATATTTACAACGTTTAGTTGAGCGTAATGAATGCCACTGGATTCAAAATTTCTACTCTAAAAAAATACTGGATAAGAAATACCTTCAAGTGTGGGCCACAACGGATAACCCTGAACTTAATCACCGAGTTTATGATGATGCCAAAGCGTTGGGGATTTTGGTTAACGTCGTCGATGATCAGCCTTATTGTGACTTTATTACACCTTCAATGATTACTCGTGGCAGAATTCAGATTGCTATATCAAGCGGAGGAGCATCGCCTGTTCTTATTCGCAATATTAGAGAGCAGCTAGAATCAAGTTTGGCATTCAACCTATCTTTGTTAGCAGACTTTGGCTTGTCGAAAAGAGGAGATATTAAACAGCGTCTACCTGCAGTTGACCTCCGACGTAAATTCTGGGAAGTGTTTTTTGCCCGTACCAATGTTCAAAATGCAACAGAACGTTTCCAATTAGAAGCTGAATATTCCAAACTCTTAGACAGTGAAATTCAATTTCAAGGGTCTATTACGTGGGTAGAGTTTGGCAATGATGTCGAGTTGCTGCCGATAAAAGCATTGCGCTTGATGCAGCAATCGGAACAAGTTCTGTATAGTCCTCTTTGTCCTGATGAGTTCCTAGAGCTGAGTCGAAGAGATGCCGAGAGACATATGTATGAGAACGAAGTTGATCTATCTGAGAGGCTAGTTATTGGACGAAAACAGAATATGCGTGTTGTTGTATTTATTCCTTCTGAAGCAATTGACTATAAACTTCTTATTAATGGGGATCTACATATTCGACCGGGTAGCGTATGAAGGCTAACACTCCAAGCACTTCGCTAGGCACTTGGAGTGTTCTCAATTGGTTGTATTTAGTCTCTGAAGTTTTCGTACTGAAAAGGTTGGCCGAGATCCGCGTCTCGAATCATAGCTATCGTAGCTTGAAGGTCGTCTCTTTTCTTTCCTGTAATACGTACTTTCTCACCTTGAATAGACGCTTGTACTTTAAGTTTGGCATCTTTAATCGCTTTAACGACTTTTTTGGCCATGGGAGCTTCGATTCCCTGTTTGAACATAACAATTTGATGCCACTTTTTGCCCGACGCTTCCTCATCTTTGGCTTCCATAGCATTAACATCAACACCTCTTTTAGTAAGGTGAGAACGTAAAATATCTCGCATCTGTTTAAGTTGAAAATCACCTTCGGCATTTAGCCTTACCGATTCATCTTTTTGCATTTCAAACGAGGCCTCGACACCTCGAAAATCAAAACGCGTAGATAATTCGCGAGAGGCATTATCGACTGCATTTCTAAGCTCAACAGTGTCGATTTCAGATACTATATCAAAAGATGGCATTACTTATTCCTCTATGTTTATCCACGTGATTTAACGGCATTCGCCAGCAAATCCAGCATCTTGACTGTGTCTTCCCAGCTTAAACATGGGTCTGTAATAGACTGGCCGTATACCAAGTTATCTATGTCTTTCATGGACTGGTTGCCTTCAACAATAAAGCTTTCGGCCATGATACCAGCAATTTGGTCTTTACCAGATAGAATCTGATCACAAATATCTTTTGTGACGTCTAATTGTCTCTTATGTTGCTTTAAACAGTTGGCATGGCTGAAGTCAACGACAAGACGAGCTGGAAGATTGAAGCTTGCTAATTGTTGGCATGCTGAGTTTACAGAATCGCTATCATAGTTAGGACCGTCATCACCACCTCTCAGAATTACATGCCCATATGGATTTCCACTAGTACGGTATACTGTCATACGCCCGTTTTTATCCGGCGAGTAAAAGTAATGAGAAGCTTGAGATGCTCGGATAGCATCGATAGATATTTTTACGTTGCCATTAGTCCCATTCTTAAACCCTACAGGGCAAGATAACGCGGAGGCCATTTCTCTGTGTATCTGAGATTCTGTGGTCCGCGCACCAATAGCTCCCCAAGAGATTAAATCAGCTATGTACTGGCCTGTAATCATATCAAGGAACTCAGTCGCAGTTGCTAACCCAAGCTTATTTATGTCGAGTAGAAGCTTACGTGCTTTGTTAAGCCCAGTCTCTAAAGCATATGAGCCATCCAAATTTGGATCTGTAATAAGGCCCTTCCATCCTACAACAGTGCGTGGCTTTTCAAAGTAAGTACGCATAACGATAAACAACTCGTCTTGGTACTCTTCTTTAACCTCTGCTAAACGCTTGGCATAGTCAAGGGCTGCATGTGTGTCGTGTACTGAACAAGGCCCCACAACTACCAATAATCGCTTGTCCTGACCTGTCAAAATCTGTTCGATCTGCTGGCGAGATTTAGCAACGCGTTCTGCGACATCTCCAGTAATTGGATGTGCGCTCCCAAGCTCTGCTGGTGTTGGCATTGGGCCTAATGGTTGGGTTCTTAACTCATCGGTTTTAATTGGCATAAACTCGCCTATTATTTTTATCGCGAAGGGTTAAAGATAACGGAAACAGCATGACTAATAAACCTTTAGCATAATATTCTTGAAGTTGTGCTGCTCCGCATAAGGCCTGCTGCGCTCAGTTCATCATTATGATACGTAATATTAACATCTTGTTGACATTGGTTCGGATTCGTTATCAACTAAGTGGAGTACAACATGACATCGGACCAGCTGCATGATTTCTTCTCTCGATAAAGCCAATATCTATCTCAAAATGTTTGGGTTTTTCAAAGTTCCGCTCATATGGCTTTGTGGTCCAAAAATATTGCAGCTCAATGAAAAAAGCGTAGAAATAAAAATACCGCTTAAGAGAAAAACGAGAAATCATCTCAACAGTATGTATTTTGGCGTCTTAGCCGTGGGGGCTGATGTCGCTGGCGGTTTTATGGCAATGAGCAAAGCGCAGTCAAGAGGGCATAAAGTTTCATTGGCATTCAAAGCAGTAGATGGACAGTTTCTTAAAAGGCCAGAGAGTGATGTACACTTTTTATGTCATGATGGAGAGTTAATTGACGCAATGTTAGATGAGACAATTGCAACAGGCCAACGAGTCAATCAACAGGTTAAAATAACCGCCATTTGCCCCAAGCTGCATGGTGATGAGCCTATGGCGGAATTTCTTCTTACTCTGTCGTTGAAGAAAGTGGCAGGGTAGGTGTGTCGAGATCCACTTGCTCAATTGCGACAATTTTGTTTCTGTTTAAGACTATTTTCCATCGGTAATAAGTCGGTTCGTCATTATGATTATCTTCTTTCGCAATTAGATTAATTAAATGCCGTTTTTCAACCGCCTCTTTACTCACCTGATTGTTGTTGAGGGTGTAAACTTTGTTTGAGCCTTTATCCATAAGTCGCATCAAAGGGCGCATGCTGAGCATCATGGACTCACGTGTTTCTTCGTAACCACTCATAAACTTGGACGTAGACATTTCAGTTTCGCTTCTATAGTGAAGCACCTGCTCTTCTCTTTGCACCACTCGCTTCTTACGTATGGTCTGTATCCGGTCAGGCAGCTTTTGCAAGCTTCTATAGTCTAACCATTCTAACTTCTGACCAACGGCTTTGTTTGTGGTGGGATCGAGATAATACTTTCTCCATTTTGGGCGTCCTTTTCTGATCCACCGCCATAACACGTCTCGAAGGTCATCTTTAAATATTTCACGAAGCGCATACACAAAAGACATCCAAATAATGAAAGAGACGGTTATTTCCCCCCAGTAGTCTCTGGCTAAGATTGCTGTAATAGTAACGAACACCATGACAAAGCCGGTTGCAGAGCCCTTAACAACACGTTTCATGTTTTTACCTAGTGACTGGGTTTTTGCTTTTAAAACGACTGGGTGTTCAATCAAACGGCGAAGCAGACGCATTTTATTACTTAGTCTTGTTACGTCGTCACGTACATTTTTCGAATTATAATTGTTTAGTTTTCGGTGTGCTGCTTCCTTTTCTACAATGGCGAGCAATCTTTCTTTGATTGTTTTATAGTCGGCTTCTCGTGGCATGTGTGCAATCAAAGACATAAAGCGTTGGCCTGTGTACCATGATAAATAGTTATCTATATTCGCATAGTAACGCTTTTGACTTTCTTCATACGGAATACTCCGCCTAAGTTTTTTTAAAATGTCTAGAGCAAGCTCTATCACTTCATCCACTTCTTCTGTAGTAACGGCCTCACTATTGTGCTTGTTGAGCTCATTAACGGCATTGTCCAGAGCTATAACATATTGATAAGCGAACAAACTAATACTGACACGATATTGGGTTGAGGAAAGTCTGCCTCGTTTTGCAAGCCGGCTATGCACTAAAGGTAAGAGTGTTTTGTCACTGAAATAAGCACGTTTCTGTATAATGGATTCATAATAAATTTCATTTTCCTTAAGCACATTAGGTGTTAAACCTAGTTCTCCCGGAACGAAAAAATAGAGGTCAAGGTCTGACTTTTTTGATGAAGCCATTGAATGGGAAATTTTAAGAGTGATGCCGTCCTGCTTATCAACGGTGATCAAAGAATATACTCCTGAAAAAATTCTCTTTATCTCGCGAAAGCATAACAGAGTTTCGCTATAATGACCTCAAATTTAGTAAGAGACCATTGAAATGATTAAAGTTGGACAGATAAATCACTTGGAAATCGTCAAAAAAACAGATTTCGGACTATTTCTTGATGCAGGTGATTACGGTACGAGCTTACTGCCAAACAAATTTGCTCCATCAGGTGCTGAAATTGGTCAATTCATAGATGTTTTTTTGTACTTTGATTCGGACAATCAACTTGTAGCGACCACTGAATCGCCGATAGCCCAAGTAGGAGAGTTTGGGCTGATGAAAATAGAAGGTGTCAGTAGTATCGGAGCATTTGCTGATTGGGGGATTAAAGACAAAGATCTACTCATTCCATTTAGTGAGCAGCGAACTCGATTTTCAGCAGGGCAAAACATTCTAGTGTATGTCTATACCGATAAGGCTTCAGGTCGTATTGTTGGAACCACTAAATTTAATAAGTGGTTAGATAAAACACCAGCCAACTATCAACGCAATCAACAAGTTGATTTGATCATCGCTGAGCGAAGTGATCTGGGTTTTAAAGCTATTGTTGAAGGTCAACATTGGGGTATGATTTTCAAATCTGATGTTTTTGGTAAGTTGTTCGTTGGGAAGCGGTTAAAAGGATACATCAAAGATGTTCGAGAAGATGGGAAAATTGACCTTACTTTACAGAAAGTAGGGGTTGCCAAAATGGATGATTTGAGTGAAAAGATCCTTGATGTACTCGAAAAGAAAGGGGGCTTTTTGCCTTTAAACGACAAGTCGTCGCCCGAAAGTATCTTTTCGACGTTTCGAACAAGTAAAGGAACGTTTAAGAAAACCATCGGTGGGTTGTATAAACAAGGAAAAATTACCATTGAAGAGCAAGGAATTCGCCTGATTTCTTAACCTAGCGTTTTACAGAGAGACCCACTAGGTTTTGGATACAACCTAGTGGGTAAGAACAAGTTAAAATAGGTTTTTATCGCGTACAAGCTCTCTTGGCAACCCATTCTTCAATCGATTTCCGACCCATTTTCCGAGGCCTATTACGTCATCGCCAAGTTTGATAATGGCCTCTCCTTTACCTGATTGATTTTCCGGTCTAACATCTCTTCCCATGAACCAGTCTCTGGCTTCAGGAATCGTCAATTCAATACAGTTAGGTTCTTCCCCTGATGCTAGGGTGGTTGCTACTTGGTGATGCCATCGATAGCCGTTTTTGTGAGACTCAGCTATCTTAATTCCCATTCTTGAAAACCTAAATTCGCCGATAAACTCTTCCAGAGCACTCGGGAATAACCAGACATCTTTATCTCTGAGCCATATATCTGATTGGGAGGGAAGTTTAATACTCAAACTTTTATAAAGTTTATGGGCAACCTCTTGTTTTATCTTGTTGGATGCTTTTTCAAATGGAAATTTTCCTAGGCGTTTTTTTACATTAGGGGGTGTTGTTCTTCCAAGCTTTTTGATTTTGGCTACAAAGAACCCCTCGCAATCATAGGTTTGTGGGAATACATGTAAGAATCCATGTTCGGTAATCGCTTTGTCTGCACCCGAAAACAACGAGGATAGGGATTCAAAAGAGACTAAATCAGGGAATGTATTCTTCAAGTGAAGACAAACTTGTTGGTTTTCTTCGACACTGAGTGTACAAGTCGAGTAAACCATTACTCCACCTGGTTTTAATGCATGAAAGGCGCTTTCGATTAAATCTTTCTGGGTCTGAGATATGGTTAATACTGCCTCTTTGCTCCAGTTTTTCATCGCATCAGGGTCTTTACGTACCGTCCCTTCGCCAGAGCATGGAGCATCAATAAGAACGGCGCCGAAGCTTTCTGGCAGCCATCCCCCAAACACACGACCATCATAGTTGCTAAGAGCAGAATTACGTACACCACATCGCTCAATATTGGCATGCAGAACTTTAACGCGGCTGGATGAAAACTCGTTTGCGACAAGCACGCCTTCATTGTTCATCTTTGCTGCAATCTGTGTGGTTTTAGAGCCAGGCGCTGCAGCCATATCTAGAATGGTACGACATTCATCTTCTAGATTGTTGAACAGAGCTGATACAGGCATCATTGAGCTGGCTTCTTGAATATAAAATAGACCGCACATATGTTCAGCAGTATTACCCAGCGGTGTAATAGATTCATCAGCGTCAATCCAAAAGCCCTCATCACACCATGGAATGGGTGATAACTGCCAGCCTTTATCAGATGCACGTTGAGAGAACGCATCGACAGAAATTTTTAGCGTATTAACACGTATGCTTTTACGAAGTGGACGCCTGCAAGCGGCTGCAAAGTCGGAAACATCATGCCCGCTAGGCATAATAGCCTGCATTTCGCGTAAGAATTCTTCAGGTAAATAAGTGTTTTGATGCAAAGTAATATCTCGTGCACAAAATAGTAAAAATGATAACGAATTAAACCAAAAAAACGCAGCTTTTAACACTGCGTTTTTGATTCTATGGCTTTGGTATGGGCATTCGCCACATTTTCCATGACTCTTCAGGAGTTGAGTTTAAAAAGAAAGATTGGCCACTCTCGGCTATCGGCTGAAGAGGGACATTATCCGGTGTAGAGAAGGTTATGCCACCTTTAATAATACTATCGATTGTACCTGCTTTTATATTGGCCCCACCTAGGCCAATAGATACATCAACACCAGAAGTATTCCAAAAAACACTATTTTTTCTTATCAGATAAGCATATTGAGGAGATATTGAAATCGTAGATACCACTCGATCAGCGAATTCACCGAGACCTACCTGAATCACCCTTCCCACTTCCATTTCCCGAAAAAGAATAGGGGTACCAATAGTGATTGCGCCTAGTGTTTCGCTCTGAAGCGTAAATGCTATTCCGTCACTATCTGAAGGTTGCTTATGAAGATTAAACTTGAATGTGGCTTTTCCGCTTCCTGGCTTCACATTGATTGCTGGAGCCCAGAAATTTTGTAAGTTTTTAACCCCGCTTAACCCTAAAGTCGGCTGTGCAATCCAAAAATAGCTGTCCTCTTTAGCGAGAGTATCAGCGTACTCTGGCAGTAAACGGAGTTTAATTGTCATCGTTTCTTGCTTAAAATCTGGTGTGACAGATACGGCTTCACCCACTTTTATACCATTGTATTTAACACTGGTTCCCTTAGATATGTGATTTTCGCCTTTGGCTACTAGGGTGATAATTCGGCCATATGTTCTGGCAGTTTTAAAATTTTCGTAGAGTAACCATTTGTCCCCACTTTTATTTTCTACCCCCGCAATTGAATCAAATGCGATGCTGCCTTGTATAAGCGATTTTAGCGGAGCAGCCTTGACGTTGATACCATGGAGACCAGCGTCGACTTCTACGCCAGAATAGTTCCAAAACACAGCATTTTCAGTTAATAAATGTTTGTATTGTTTTTCTATACTTACTTTTACTTCAACACCATTTTTCACAAGATTGAATTCAGAGATACGACCGACTTTGAGATTTTTATAGAGTAGGGGGCTCCCTTTGTTTACCGGCGGTAATTGCTCCGCAAATAATGTGATAGTCTCAGAGCCTGAAACATTATATTGAGCCAGCTCAGCAAGTGACTGGCTAGGGTAAAGCGTGTACTGTTTCTTCGAAGAGCGAGTGCCTTCACTGGTAAAACTGATCGAGCCAGTTAGCAGTTGTTTTGCCGGAGGGACTGAAACATTTAGCCCGGACTCCGTAAGTTCTGCAGTAGCACTACCAGTCACATAGAATCGATTCTCTGACTTTATAAGTGACGCGTAGTCGCTGTCGATATGAAGAGCGATGTGAACTTTGTTTTTGACTAAAGAGACTTTCGTAACCTCACCGACCGATATACCTTTGAAAAGAACATTGACCCCAACTTCCAGCCCAAAAGAACTTTCTGCTATCAGTGTAATAAAGGTCGAATTTGGTTGTTTCTGATGAAATTCGTCTTTTTTAAGAGCGGTAAAATAGCGGGATTTCTCTCCTTTTCCTGCAATTAGTGTTAAATAGTTGCCCTTTAACAAGTTGGTCACATTCTCGATGCCAGAGAGCGATACTTTCGCTTCTTCTAAAATAAAGTGACTACCAGTAGTTAACATATCGGAAAACACAGGCTCAATGGCGGCAAGCGCAACAATATCCTTTCTTCCGTTACTGAATTGTAAGTCAGTGATTTGCCCAATGGCGATACCGCGATACATGATAGGTGCACCAGCAGGGCTTATCTTATTATCATCTGGTAGTGTTATTTTTATTGGTATTCCTCGACCAGCAGTCTTAAGATCGGGATAAAGTCTAAATCGACTGTTGTCTGAAACGGGCTCCCCTCCATCAGGAGAGTCAACAGCTATTGAACCTCCAATCAAAGAACTCAAGCTATCTAATTTGAGGTCAACCCCCTGAACCCCGAGGGTTGCACCTAAACCACTGACATTCCAAAAGCGGCTTTCATCGGTAATAATACTTCTGTACTCGTCTTGAATTGACGCATGGATGAGAACATTTTTTTCATTACCATCTAATTGATAGCTGTATACTTCTCCGATAGGAATCTTTCTATAAACAATTTGCGATCCAATAGATATTCCCCCTAAGTCATCAGCCCGCAGGGTAATATTGAGGCCACTTGGTGCACGAATATCGGCAGGGGGACGTTCTAAAGCGGTGAACTCTGTTTGCGGCTCAGACGATTCATCGCCAGGTTGAATAGCAATATAATTACCAGAGACCAGTGCGTCTAGGCCAGAGATACCAGATAAACTTGCGGTTGGTTTGACCATCCAAAACAAGGTATCCTGCGAGAGAAGTTTCGTTGCCTCGGGATAGATATCAGCCTCTACGTAAATGTTGCTAAGGTCGTCTGATAGTTTGATGTCTCGAACCATACCTACTTCGAGTCCGTGATAACGTATTGTAGTTCGACCTGCAACCAAGCCTTGTGCATCCGAGAAATGTATCTGAATACGTTCCCCTGCATCATTTATCGCCTTTAATACTAACCAACCGGACAAGATCAACGCTAGGATTGGGAGTAACCACAAAGGTGACATACCTTTGTTGCGTTTGACATCAGGTGAGTACGAAGGCGAATTTTGAGTTGAATTAGCCATTTGATATTTCTTCTCTTCGGTCTGTTTCAGACTTCATCGAACCTTCATCCCAAATAAGTCGGGGGTCGAGGCTTTCTGTGGCAAACATAGTTAGTAAAACGACGAAGCCAAATGCAACCGCGCCAAAGCCTGGGCTAAAGTCGAGAATTTGGCCACGATCAATGACTGCCATCATAATGCAAATCACAAAGAGATCCATCATTGACCACCTTCCTATCCATTTGATAATGAAATAAATAGCCATTCTTTGGCGCCGGAGTAAGTGTCTTTTGAACTGAATTGAAATGAGTAGATAGCTGAGACCCAAAATTTTTATTACTGGAACTGCTATGCTAGCAACGAAAATGATCAAAGCGATTCCCCACATACCACTTTTTACTAGTGATGCAACCCCTGAAAAGATAGTATCTTCGATGCGTCGTCCATTGGTTATTAGAATGGATATGGGTATCAAATTTGCGGGGAAAATTGCAATACTTGCCGCGACTATGTATGCCCAAGTTGTTTTGATGGAATGCGGTTTACGACGAAAAATAGGCTTTTTGCAGCGTGTACAAACGTCGCTATAAGGTTGTGAAAGGTGGCAATGGAGACAGTGAAGTTCTCGCATTTTAAAATGATAATCTCGTTCCGGTTTATATTTTTCCCAGTAACTATGGATACCGACTCGTGTGACGAGTAACAGTGTCATACATTGTAACATGATAAAGCCATATAAACCGGTGCCAAGATAGATATCCGAATGGTCTTGGAGTTTAAAGCAAGAGATCGCGATACTTACAAGAAACACGTCGATCATTACCCAAGTTTTGAGATGTCTAATAGTATATAAAGAGTATTTTAAAAGCTTAAACTGTTTGCTTTTCAATCCTATATGAGCGGTAACAACAGAAACACATAGCAAAAATGGAGCAATAGAACTGCAGAAAAATATGAGTAAAGAAAGGAAAATAAACCCCTCGTTAAACAAAGTATAAATACCTGATGGTAAGGTGGCCGGTATCATAACACCGAACAACCGGATGCTTATGAAAGGAAAAAAATGTGACGGAAAATAAAGCAAAAGGCACGCGATGGCCAACGCTAGATTACCGGAGAGAGAGGGGGAGCCTCCTCGATATAAATGTGTGCCACATCGAGGGCAGTATGCACTTTTGCCTTTCTCCAAAAGGGTAAGGTTGATAGGAAGCTCGCAACCATGGCACAAACGGATGTGTGACGCATTCTCAGCCGATTCATTGTTACCGTCTATAAGTTGAGAGCACACTGTCTTATCCTTACATAAGTGTAGAGGCTTGATTTAGGCGTGCGATTGAACATTTCCATATAAAGTTTGATACAGACCTTCTTGCTTAACCAACTCAACATGTGTTCCTGCTTGTGTAACTTGCCCATCTTCTAAAACATAGATCAAATCAGCTTGCTTCACCGCAGATAGACGATGTGCAACAATTAAGGTTGTACGGCCATCCAAAAATTCAGTTAGCGCTTGATGAAGGGCCGATTCTGTAGAAGTATCAAGCGCAGATGTTGCTTCATCCAAGATAACAAATTTCGGATTAGACAACAGCATACGTGCAATCGCTAACCTTTGTTTCTGACCACCAGATAAACGAATACCATTGCGCCCAACTGGTGTATCCAACCCCTCTTTTAATTCACTTGTTACGTTATCGAGTTGCGCGATTTCTAATGCATTCCATAACGCCGCATCTTCAAAGTCTGAGCCTAGAGTAAGATTATGCCTTAAAGTGTCATTAAACAATATAGGCTGTTGTAATACAACGGCAATGTTTTTTCGAATGGTATCAAACCCTATTTCTTCAGTGGTTTTACCATTGAATCTTATGATGCCTGAATCTTGATGATAAACCCCAAGAAGTAGTTGAATTAGTGTCGACTTTCCACCTCCACTGGTCCCAACGAGTGCTACTTTCTTTCCTGCTGGAATGTGGAGGTTAAGATGGTTTAGAACTCTAGACTCCTCGTTATATGAGAAGTTAACATTTTCGATACTGACTTCTACTTGAGAATTAGGTTTAAATGGGTCGATTGTACTGGTTGGGCGCAGTTCTTCATCCAATGACAGCAGAGAGTTAATTCTTTGTATCGCTGCTTTTGCACTATACCATGAGAACTGAATACCAAGCAGCTCTTGAACAGGACCTAGCATAAACCAAAGATAGCCAAATACCGCAAAAATCTGGCCAATAGTTAAATCGCTAAACAAAACCATTAGCATGGCGATAGCGCGAAATAGCTCAAAACCAAGAAGGAATAGGAGAAAGGAGAGACGCCCAGCGGCCTCCGATTGCCATGTGTACTTATCTGCATCCAACCGAATCTGATTCGCATCTTTTTTTAATTCAGTAAGAAAATCTCGTTCTTTATTGGCGGCACGTAACTGATAGATACCATCTAGGGTCTCCACCAATCTATTTTGAAAGTGCTCAAAGGATTGGTTTTCTCTTTTCTTCAGGTGTTTAACTTTATTGCCTAACTTGCGGGAGAAGTAGATAACAATAGGGTTAACCAAAAGAATAAAGAGCCCAAGGCGCCACTCTAACCAAAGAAGCACCCCAGCTGTACCCATTACAGTCAGCACGCCTATCAGAAATTTACTTAGGGTCGCACCAATGAATTTATCAATGGTTTCAACATCTGTGACTAAATGAGCATTTATTCCTCCACTACCTCTCGTTTCGTATTGTTTCATACTTATACGACCAAGCTTGTCGAGCATTTTGCTGCGCATCTTGTATGTAATGCTCTTTGATACAAGCGTAAATTGTCGGCTTTGTAGAATATTTAGTGCTTGACTCATGGTCCGCATGATTATTACAAGCCCAAGAGTCAAAAATATGTATCCGGAAGGCGTCTGAAGTGAAGTAGGCAATACAAGGTTCATTACCTCTATGCCCTTGGCTGGTTGATTTAACAACACTTCATCGACCATGAGCGGCATGAGTAGGGGAATTGGCACACTCAACAGAGTGGCACCTATCGCAATAAAATTTGCGACAACTAGCCGCGACTTGTGCTTTTTTACTTGAGTTATTAGCCAAGAGCGGCTAATTGTGTTTGCTCTTTCATCCATGATAGCGATATTGCTTCTCGTTGATGATGTTAGATTAATTGTACTTTGGTTCTTAAGCCAAGTCTTTTTAAAATTGGAGACTACTATGAAAATAGAACAATATGAAAGGGTGACCAAGCAAGCTATTGCGCTGATTGAATCTGAAAAGGACTTGGTTGCTAACCTATCAAACCTCAGCGCATTGCTAAACATGGAGCTAGAGGACATAAATTGGGTAGGCTTTTATCTGGTACGAAATGAAGACTTAGTGTTAGGCCCATTTCAAGGTAAACCTGCGTGTGTGAGAATTCCAATTGGAAAAGGGGTCTGTGGAGTGGCAGTAGAGCAGAATTCAGTACAAAGGGTAAGTGATGTTCATCAGTTTGAGGGACATATAGCCTGTGATGCAGCGAGTAACTCAGAAATTGTTATACCGTTTTATATAGATGGGCGGATAGTCGGGGTTCTTGATATAGATAGTCCTGTGTTAAGCCGTTTTGGTGAAATTGATGAACAAGGCTTAACATTTTTGATGAGTGAAGTAGAAAAGCTGTTTAATTCACACGCTATCAGTGCATAAATTCATTATTGACGGTGGTTTTTCGTTTTTAGGTCACTATAATACCTGAAATATTTATCTGAATGCTCGCGGAAGACACCGCATTAACCAGGACCCCTCATGGAAAACACTGAAAAGTTAAAAAATAGCAAAGAAGTGATTGCGTATATTGCTGAATGTTTCCCTAAGTGCTTTACTTTAGAAGGTGAAGCAAAACCGCTCAAAATTGGTATTTTTCAAGATCTTGCGGAACGTCTTACCGACGATCCGAAAGTGAGTAAAACACAGATTCGTGCAGCATTGAGACAGTATACTTCTTCATGGCGTTATCTCCATGGTGTTAAGCCCGGTGCTGTTCGTGTTGACCTAGATGGGAATCCTGCTGGGGAGTTAGATGAAGAACATGTTGAACATGCCAAAACAGCGTTAGCTGAGAGCAAAGCCAAAGTTCAGGCTCGTCGTAAAGAGCAGGCTCAGAAAGCGAGAGAAGAAGGTAAAGCCAAAGCAAAACCGGCTAATAAGAAAACACAGAACCGTCGTGCACCAAAAAATAATGTAAATAAGGCCAGCAAACCCCAAGAAACAAGGGCTCTGACAGTAGAAGAGATTACTATAGGTAATCAAGTTAACGTCAATATGGGCAAAGGTAATATGGCTGCGACTATAGTTGAAATCAATAAGGAAGATGTGCGTGTTCAACTGCCTAACGGCCTGCAAATGGTTGTAAAAGCGGAGCACCTACGCGCATAAAGGAGATACTCCTACGCATGAAATGCCGTTCAAAATTGTCGCTGATTGCTGCTAGCCTATGGTTAGCAGCTTCCTCAGCATACGCTCTTAAAGCCAATATTGCTTTAGACGACCTTCCAGTGCTAGCGCCAGAAGCGCAGCACTCTACTGCAAGTAAACGTGTTACCTCCCGCTTTACTCGCTCCCATTACAAACATTTCGCTTTGAATGATGAATTTTCTGAAGCCATATTCCAAAGGTATTTAGAGTCCTTAGATTTCAATCGTAATATTTTCACTCAAGCCGATATTAAGTCGTTTAAGAAGTTAGCTACTAACTTGGATGAGCAACTCAAGTCTGGAGATAATCAGGTCGCGTTTGACGTATATAATATGTCTTTGAAACGTCGCTATGAGCGTTTTGCTTATGCGCTGTCTTTGCTTGACAAAGAGATGAAGTTTGATATTGATGAAAGTATTGAGCTTGATCGAAGCAAAGCGGCTTGGCCGAAAGACACCAAAGAGTTAGATGAACTTTGGAGAAAACGTGTTAAGTATGATGCTCTAAACCTAAAGCTTACTGGCAAAGATTGGAATGAAATAAAAGATGTTCTAGGCAAGCGTTATAACAATGCTTTAAAGCGCCTCAGCCAGACCCACAATGAGGATGCATTTCAATTATATATGAATGCATTTGCTAGAGAAGTTGACCCTCATACAAGTTATCTTTCTCCGAGAAACGCAGAACAGTTTCAGACTGAAATGAATTTATCTTTGGAAGGCATTGGTGCTGTGTTGCAAATGACGGATGATTATACGGTTATCCGTTCTTTAGTCGCAGGCGGACCCGCATCGAAAAGTAAGCAGCTTGATGAAGGTGATCGTATTATTGGCGTTGGGCAAGATGGTGAGGACATTGTTGATGTAATCGGCTGGCGTTTAGATGATGTGGTACAGCTAATTAAAGGACCAAAGGGTACTAAAGTTAACCTGCAAATCTTGCCTGAAGGAAAAGATGCCAAAGCTCAAGTGGTAACCATAGTTCGCGATAAAATCAGGCTCGAAGATAGAGCAGTTAAGTCGGAAATTATCGAAAAAGATGGCAAAAAAATTGGTGTATTAGAAGTACCCAGCTTCTACGTTGGCCTAGCTAAAGATACTGATAAGCTGATCACTGAGATGAAAAGCGAAGGTATTGATGGTGTCATTGTAGATTTGCGTAACAATGGCGGTGGCGCGCTCACTGAAGCGACATCTTTATCAGGTCTGTTTATTACCAGTGGTCCTGTTGTTCAAGTTAGGGACAGTTATGGCAGAGTCAATGTCAATAGTGATACTGACGGAAAGATTAGCTACGATGGCCCAATGACCGTTCTCATTAATCGCTATAGTGCATCGGCCTCTGAAATTTTTGCAGCTGCAATGCAAGATTATGGAAGAGCGATCGTTCTTGGTGAGAACTCCTTTGGTAAAGGCACAGTGCAACAGCATCGCTCTCTCAATCATATTTATGATTTGTTTGATAAAGAGTTGGGTTACGTTCAATATACAATCCAGAAATTCTACCGCATTAATGGTGGGAGCACTCAGAATAAAGGCGTTGTTCCTGACATTGCTTATCCTACACCAATCGAGCATAGCGAGACCGGCGAGAGTGTTGAAGATAACGCATTGCCTTGGGACAGCATAGACAAAGCCAACTACAAAGAACTACAGCGCAACAAAAAACTCATCAAGAAGCTTAGTGCACTTCATCAAACGCGCGTTGCCAATGAACCTGAGTTTAAATTTATAGCTGAAGATATTGCACGATATAAAGCTGAAAAGGATGATAATACATTGTCCCTAAGCGAAAAAGTGCGCAAGCAGGAAAGCGACAAGGCTGATGATGACCGTTTAGCGCGAATTAATCAAAGACAAATCACATTGGGGGAGAAGGCGTTTAAGTCTCTTGACGATGTTCCTAAAGATTATGAAGCTCCAGACGTTTATCTTGATGAGTCAGTTGCTATAATGGTCGATCTTCTGAAAGAATCTTCTAAAAAATCGATTTAATCTTATGGTGGTTTTTCACCTAAAACGAGCTTTTTATAAGCTCGTTTTTTTCATCTTTAGCGTGAGCTAGATCTTGATTTTCGCATATTTGTGCTTCTCAGCCTAAGCTTAAAGAAAAGAGCGAGGTGCACTATGAGATGGATTGGCGTTTTACTTACATGTATAAGTCTGTCTTGTCTTGCTAATGAAGTACGCGATAACAGTGACTTAACACAGTTTGACCAACCTTTTTTACTTGGCGATTGGTATCTGGTTAACCCTAATCCTGAGCAGTCAGAAGAAAACTTTTTAGCCATTAAATTGAGCCTAGATTCTAACTACAGCTTTAAAATTGATATCCAAAAGCGTGATTATTCAGTTGATCATTGGGAAGGGTTGTACACGGCGAATGAAGATACGCTTATTCTAGGGTTAAATACTTCAGAGCCCCAAACTTACAATTATTCCAGCAACCATAATATGCTCAACCTGAACGGGGTTGTATTTACAAAAGCATTGTCCAATGCTTTGGCGGGCATGTGGTCCAGTGCAACATTAAGCGGGCATGAGTTTGTCGCGAGTGAAGTCCAGCAAATGGACTTGATTTTGCAACCGGATTTTGTGTTTATGTTCAGAGTGAGTAATAGCGAAGGTGATGAAGCGATACACAAAGGTGTCTATTATACAGAAGGCGAGCACCTAGTTTTGCTTTATGAAAATGGTGAGCATGAAACTCGGTATAGTTTAAATAGCGATATACTCACTTTGGAAATGGAGGAAGGTGCGCTTTACGCCGTGCTTAATCGGGTACGATGAGTCACTCTCATATTGTTTAAACGTGAACGAGGTATTAACACATAATACCTCGTTTTTTTATCGGTATAGGGTTAAGCTAACAGTCCATGAAAGAGTTTAAATCTATAGTGCTCAACACAGATATACTTATAGTCGGTTTTAAGTTCACTTACGCTCTTTCGCTAACATAATTGGTCCAAGCGAAGACGTTCTGGAGTTTGCTTTTCATTAGAGGGCACCAAACTTTCCTATCGCTTGCCGGCAGGCTATTCACATTATTGCGTTTTAGTTAGAAGGATTTCGACATGGCTCATACACCTCAAGCCAAATACCGTAAAGATTACACTTCGCCATCACACACAATCACTAGCATCGATTTAGTTTTTGACCTTTATGACCATAATACTGTAGTGACAGCAACGTCTAAGGTAAAGCAATTAAAACAAGACAACGTTCTTTACCTCGATGGTGAACAACTCAAATTAGTCAGCCTTGATGTAAACAATGAGAAGTGGACTAGGTTCGAACAACTAGAAGGTGGAATTGCTCTTTCAGGGCTTCCTGAAGAATTTGAACTAAAGATAGTTACTGAAATTAATCCTGAAAACAATTTAGCTTTAGAAGGTTTGTACAAGTCTGGCGGTGCTTTTTGTACCCAATGTGAGGCAGAAGGCTTTCGGCGAATTACCTATTATTTGGACCGTCCTGATGTTCTTGCAACATACTCAACGAAAGTCATTGCTGATAAAGCAACTTATCCCTATTTACTCAGCAACGGTAATCGAATTGCTGAAGGTGAGCTAGATAATGGGCGTCATTGGGTTCAGTGGCAAGACCCACATCCCAAACCCGCTTACTTGTTTGCATTAGTAGCAGGTGATTTTGATGTTCTTCGCGATACATTCACTACTAAATCAGGTCGTAAGGTTGATCTTGAAATCTTTGTAGACAAGGGCAATCTTGATAGAGCACCTCATGCAATGACATCCCTGATTAATTCGATGAAATGGGATGAGGAAAGGTTTGGGCTTGAATATGACCTCGATATTTATATGATTGTTGCTGTGGACTTTTTTAATATGGGGGCTATGGAAAACAAAGGATTGAA
Organism: Vibrio sp. Of14-4; assembly: GCF_022347625.1. Classification (NCBI taxonomy): domain Bacteria; kingdom Pseudomonadati; phylum Pseudomonadota; class Gammaproteobacteria; order Vibrionales; family Vibrionaceae; genus Vibrio; species Vibrio sp. Of14-4. The sequence goes on from NZ_JAKRGI010000010.1 coordinate 88,531, forward strand.
TGTGTTTAACTCAAAGTTTGTTCTCGCAAATGAGCAAACAGCGACTGATACAGATTACCTTGGCATTGAAGCTGTTATTGGCCATGAATATTTTCATAACTGGACGGGAAATCGCGTCACATGTAGAGATTGGTTTCAGTTAAGTCTGAAGGAAGGACTTACCGTATTCAGAGACCAAGAGTTTTCTTCAGACTTAGGCTCTCGGGCTGTTAATCGAATCAATAATGTTCGTATTATTCGAGGCCCTCAATTTGCAGAAGATGCGAGCCCAATGTCGCATCCTATTCGTCCAGAAAAAGTTATTGAAATGAATAACTTCTATACCCTTACCGTTTATGAAAAAGGCAGTGAGGTGATTAGAATGATGCATACTTTGCTTGGTGAAAAGGCTTTCCAAAAAGGAATGAAACTGTATTTTGAACGTCATGACGGGACAGCGGCAACATGCGAAGATTTTGTAGCAGCTATGGAAGACGCATCAGGTGTAGATCTAGGGCAGTTTCGTTTATGGTATAGTCAATCCGGCACACCAATAGTATCAATTAAGAGTGACTATGACTCAACAGAGCAGACATACTCATTAACAGTATCGCAGCAAACCTCTGCCACCCATGATCAGCAAAATAAACAACCTTTGCACATTCCATTGGATATAGAACTTTACGCTGCTAATGGTCAATCCATTGAGTTACGCCGTAACGGGAAGGGTATTAAGAATATCCTTAATGTTACTAAAGAAAAAGAGACTTTCGTCTTTGAGGATGTATCAGAGAAGCCTGTACCATCATTACTACGTGAATTTTCAGCTCCTGTTATCTTGGAATATGACTACAGCGATGAAGAGCTGACTTTTTTAATGGTGCATGCTAGCAATGACTTTTCACGATGGGATGCAGGCCAAATGTTACTCGCGAAATATATTCGCAGTAATGTAAACGCTGTTCAAACAGGAACAGAGATTGAATTACCCATGTCTTTGATCGATGCTTTCCGAGGTGTGTTGCTTTCTGATACCTTGGAACCAGCCTTAATAGCCGAAATTATGGCTCTTCCAAGCCACAATGAAGTATCAGGTTGGTATGACCAAATTGACGTAGACGCAATTGCTACTGTATTAAAAGCGATTAAGGTGAAGCTAGCTAATACGCTTGAAGATGAATTAACTGCAATTTATCACAGCCTAAAAGATGTTGACTATACGATTTCACATGGGGCAATAGGAAAGCGATCGTTACGTAACATAGCACTTTCTTATCTGGCTCATACTGAGCTCGGGAACAGCCTAGTGGAGAAGCAATACTTTTCTGCGAACAATATGACAGACACCATTGCAGCAATGAGCGCAGCGAATAATGCTCAATTAGATTGTCGTGAAAAGCTGATGACTGACTACAGTGGAAAGTGGCAGCATGATGGGTTGGTTATGGATAAATGGTTCGCTTTGCAAGGATCCAACCCTGCTGAGAATGCATTGGAAGTCATTAAATCGACGATGGACCACACCGCATTTAGTCTTAAAAACCCTAATCGTACGAGAAGTCTGATCGGTTCGTTTTTAAATATGAATCCTGTTCATTTTCATTCAATAACTGGCGAAGGGTACCAATTTGCTGGAGAGATAATTAAAGAGTTGAACACGAGTAACCCTCAAGTCGCTTCTCGATTAATTGACCCCTTGCTTAAGTTTAGAAAATATGATGAAACGAGACAAGCACTCATGAGACGGGAGCTTGAACGACTAAAATCTCTTGATAATCTTGCCAAGGACTTATTCGAGAAAGTCAATAAGGCACTGGACTCTTAGTCTGTAAAATAAGGTAGTAGCAGTACTCACACTGCTACTACCAAAGCCCATTACCAAAACTCGTAATACTCACTAAGTTTATAAAGAAGAATGAATCAGTACTATTTCTCGCTAAACATTTCGTATCAATCCTTCTTGGCACACTATAATGGGATCGCAAGCAATGTTCTTGTGACCACAGACAATGGGATACGATTGCAACTGCCCGCCACTAAATTTCGTCCATTTCTTAGTCAAATAGGTCTTAATGGGCGCTTTCGCCTGACAACTGACCAAAACAATAAGTTTATAAAGTTGGAAATGCTGTGAACAATTGATTCTATGAGACTTTAAATAGAACCTTAGTCACATTATCAAACATTTCACCTCCTACCACTCTTAAAAGAATTAACCATTTATCAATAAAGCTTTTACAATAAAGCGGCATTACCCGTGTTAAGCACTATGCTTACAACAGCCCTCAAAAATATATAAAATTCTAATTGTGGAGTGTGATTATGACCGCGCGTGAAACTTTGATGCCGGTTCTGCTTGAAAAGGTCTACAAACTGATTCAAGACAAACTCGAGCTTGCTCATCAACCCCTTGTCACTCAACTTGCTCAGCATTTATTTAGCAATATTTCGCATGACGACCTCGTCGAAAGGAATGAATCTGATCTGTATGGTGCGATTATTAGCCTTTGGCACCATATCAATGAAAAGAAAGCCGACGAAGTCTCTGTACGAGTGTTTAACCCAACTGTAAGTCGTCAAGGATGGCAATCCACCCACACTATTGTTGAAATTGTTGTGCCAGACACACCTTTCTTAGTAGATTCCGTGAAAATGGCATTGAGCCGACTGGATTTGGCTTCTCATTTAATGCTTCATGGTCCAACGCAGATTGAGCGAAGTAAAGCAGGTGATATTACTGCGATTAACCAAGGGAAAGGGGCGCTTCAGTCCTTGTTCCATATGGAAGTCGATCGATTAAGCTCAAAAGAAACCATGACCTCGCTACGCGAAGAATTGGAAAAAATCATTACAGATACTTCACTAGTCGTCCATGACTGGTTACTCATGGTTGAAAAGCTTGAAGAGGTGACCAATCAGGTTGAGGCTAATAAGGATTTTGTGAAGATAGAGCGTGATCGATATGAAGAAACAGTGAAGTTTCTTCGCTGGTTAGGTGATCACAATTTTACATTTATGGGTTATAAAGAATACGATTTAGTCAATGTAGATGGTGATACAGAGTTACGGCCGACAGCAGACAAAGGATTAGGGCTATTCGCCAACACTGAACGTGTTCGTAGCGTTAAGTTATCTGATTTCCCAGACTCTGCGCGTCTCGAAGCCAAAAAGCCATTCTTGCTGATAATGACAAAAGGCAACACTCCATCACGTATCCACCGCCCAGCCTATACCGATTATATTGGTATCAAGAAATTCGATAAGAATGGAAAAGTTATTGGTGAACATAGGTTCACAGGGCTGTATACATCAGCCGTTTATAACCAGAGTGTTGAAAGCATACCTCTTATTAGAGAGAAAGTTGAACGTATTCTCGCTTCAAGTGGGTATCGCGAAGGATCTTACGCATTTAAAGCATTACATAATATCCTAGAAAATTATCCACGTGATGAATTGTTGCAGGCTCATGAAGATGATTTGTTAGAAGTTGGTATGGGTGTTGTGCAAATGCAAGACCGTGACATGCTACGACTCTTCATACGCAAGGACCCTTTTGGTCGCTTCTTTAGTTGTATGGTATACGTCACTAAAGATCGTTATAACACTGAACTTAGACGTCAAACACAGCAAATCCTCCAGCAGTACTTTGGCTGTGATAATGAAGTTGAATTCACTACCTATTTCTCCGAGAGCCCATTGGCTCGGACGCATTACATTGTCCGTGTTGATAACAACAACATGGATGTCGACGTGAAAATGATTGAGCAAAACCTAATGGAAGCATCTTCAACTTGGGACGATCGTCTCTCTGACGCTATCGTGGCAAACTTTGGTGAAAGTAAAGGTCTTCCTCTAGCTAAAGAGTATTTGCACGCATTCCCGCGCTCATATAAGGAAGATGTCTTACCGGGATCGGCAGTCGCAGACATCGAACGTATTGAAGCTTTGAGTGATGAAAATCGACTAGGGATGCTGTTCTATCGTCCACAAGAGTTGGCTTCAGATTCAAAATCAGTTAGGTTGAAGCTTTACCACCGTGATGAGCCAATCCACCTATCTGACGTAATGCCGATGCTTGAAAACCTTGGCTTACGAGTCATAGGTGAATCGCCATATGAGGTTCGCAAAGCTGATGGTCATGTGTACTGGATTCTTGATTTTTCTATGCTTCATAAGAGCGAGAAAAATGTCGATCTGCGCGAAGCTAGAGATCGTTTCCAGCAAGCGTTTGCAGCAATTTGGGCCGGAGATCTTGAAAGCGATGGCTTCAATAGACTCGTTTTGGGTGCATCGCTAACGGGAAGAGAAATTTCTATTCTTCGAGCCTATGCTAGGTATATGCGCCAGGTTGGCTTCCCATTTAGTCAACACTACATTGAGGAAACACTCAGTCATTACCCGGAATTGGCACGAGGCTTGGTAGCTTTGTTTACCAAGCGGTTTGATCCCAAATATAAGGGTAGTCAGAAAGGTCAAACAGAGCTGATCAACTCAATGACAGAGCAGCTGGATCATGTAGAAAGCCTAGATGACGATCGTATCATTCGTCGTTATATGGAGATGATCACGGCTACGTTACGAACCAACTACTATCAAGTTGACGCTAACAAACAAACTAAGCCATGGCTTTCATTAAAAATGAAGCCGAGTGAAATTCCGGAGATCCCTCAACCTGTTCCTGCGTTCGAAATATTTGTTTACGCACCTGATATTGAGGGTGTTCACTTAAGAGGTGGCAAGGTTGCTCGTGGTGGCTTGAGATGGTCGGATCGTCAAGAAGATTTCCGTACTGAAATCCTCGGGCTAGTTAAGGCACAGCAGGTTAAAAACACCGTCATTGTTCCTGTTGGGGCAAAGGGTGGATTTGTCTGTAAACGCCAACACAATCTGAGTGGTAGAGATGAGATTTTTGCTGAGGGTCAACGTTGTTACAAGCGTTTCATTCGAGCACTACTGGATGTCTCTGATAACATTATTGAAGGTGACGTTATTCCACCGAAGAACGTTGTTCGCCATGATGAAGACGATCCATATCTAGTGGTAGCGGCAGATAAAGGTACGGCTACTTTCTCTGATTTAGCAAACTCAGTATCTGAAGAATATAACTTTTGGCTTGGTGATGCCTTCGCATCAGGTGGCTCTAATGGTTATGACCATAAAGCTATGGGTATTACAGCCAAAGGCGGCTGGGAGTCAGTAAAACGTCATTTCAGAGAAATGGGTATTGACTGCCAATCTACTGATTTCACTGCAATTGGTGTTGGTGATATGGCTGGTGATGTGTTTGGTAACGGTATGTTGTTGTCAAAACACATTCGTTTACAAGCTGCGTTTAACCACCTACACATATTTATCGATCCAAATCCTGATTCAGCCAAAAGCTGGAAAGAAAGAGATCGTTTGTTTAAGTTACCGCGCTCTAGCTGGGAAGATTACAACACTAAGCTTATTTCAAAAGGTGGGGGTATTTTCTCTCGTCGGGCTAAGTCCATTACTCTTACGCCAGAAATTCAGAAAATGATTGGTACTAAGAAAACGTCTTTGGCACCAAACGATCTAATTAAGAAGCTTCTGAAAATGGAAGTGGACCTACTATGGAATGGTGGTATCGGTACTTATGTTAAATCAGTGAATGAGACTCATACAGACGTAGGCGATCGTGCTAATGACGTTTTACGTATTGATGGTCGAGATCTGAGAGCTAAAGTAGTCGGTGAAGGCGGTAACTTGGGTATGACACAGCTAGGCCGAGTTGAGTATGCGCTTACTGGCGGCCGTGTAAACACCGATTTCGTCGATAATGTTGGCGGAGTGGATTGCTCAGATAATGAAGTCAACATTAAAATCTTCCTCAATGGACTCGTAGCCAATGGTGACCTGACTGTTAAACAACGCAATAAAATCCTAGAATCGATGGAAGATGAAGTAGGTGAAATTGTACTAGATGATGCCTATTGCCAATCTGAATCGATATCAGTAACAGAACAGCGTGGTACAGGCCTTGTCAAAGAGCAAATCCGCTTTATTCATGATATGGAAAAAGCAGGCCATTTGGATCGTGCTCTAGAATATATTCCTGATGATGAGACTCTTCTTGAAAGAGAGAAGTTAGGCCAAGCTCTCACTCGCCCGGAGCTTGCGGTTCTTGTTGCCTACGGAAAGATGGTTCTTAAAGAAGATCTGGTGCATGATGATATCGCTAATGATGACTATCATGCTCAGCAGCTGGTCAATTATTTCCCTACAGAGTTACGCCGTAACTATATCAAGCAAATGGATAATCATCCATTAAGAGCAGAGATCATCGCGACAGCCCTTGCTAACCAGATGGTTAACGAAATGGGTTGTAACTATGTAACTCGTATGCAAGAGGAAACTGGAGCGCATATTGTCGATATTGCTAATGCATACGCTGCTTGTCGTGAAATATTCGGTTTAGATAAGGTGTTAACTTCACTACGTGCTCTCGACAATAAGGCTTCAACAGATGCTCAGTACGATATGATGTTCTATGTGCGCAGAACAATGAGACGATTGTCACGTTGGGTGTTGCGTAATAGAACAGGGCGACAATGTGTTAAAGCACTCGTTGAGTTGTACCAAGGTGATGTAGACATTATCAATGCTAAGTTGGATGATATTCTTGTCCCAGCGGAAGTTGAAGAACATAAGCAGATGGCTCAATCATGGATTGATCAAGGTATTACACCTGATATCGCTATCTACGTATCTCGCTTATCTAGTTTGTATTCAGTCTTTGATATCTCTACTGTCGCTCGAGAGACTGGTATCTCGGTTGAACAAGTTGCCAAGCTTTACTTCCATTTAGGTGACAGGTTGTCATTGCATTGGTTCCTAAACCAAATCAATGCTCAAGCTGTTGATAATAATTGGCAGGCACTTGCGCGTGCAGCCTTTAGAGAAGATTTAGATTGGCAGCAAAGACAGCTTACGGGGCAGGTTCTAAATTGCCACTGTGCGCCAAAAGATCTCGATGTGATGAAAGCTCTCGATGACTGGATTTCGACAAACGAAATATCCTTACATCGATGGGAAAATATTCTCAATGAGTTCAAAGTAGGCTCGGTGCATGAATTTGCGAAGTTCTCAGTTGCTCTGCGAGAGCTTATGCTTCTCAACTTAAATTGCGCGGCCAACGAGTAACAAACATATTTCGTTGAATTATGCGGTAAAACAGTAAATAATATAGCCCCGTTTGTACGGGGCTTTTTTCTATCGGAGGCACAATGCTTTACCGTCTAGCCAGAGCTGGCTTTTTTCAACTTGATGCCGAAAAGGCACATGATCTCGCAATCGAAAACTTCAAACGTTTTACTGGTACTCCTCTCGATCTTTTATATCGTCAACAACTACCCAATCGGCCGGTCGAATGTATGGGTATTTCATTTCGCAATCCAGTAGGCCTTGCTGCAGGCTTAGATAAAAATGGTGAGTGCATAGAAGCTTTTGATGCGATGGGATTTGGGTTTGTTGAGGTTGGTACTGTCACACCTAGGCCTCAGTCAGGTAATGAAAAGCCGCGCCTTTTTCGTCTAGTTGAAGCCGAAGGAATTATTAACCGAATGGGATTCAACAACCGAGGAGTCGATAACCTTGTAGAGAATGTCAAGAAAGCAAACTTTAATTGTGTTCTAGGTATTAATATAGGAAAGAATAAAGATACACCAATAGAGAAGGGAGCAGAAGACTACCTTATTTGTATGGAAAAGGTGTATCAATATGCTGGATATATAGCGGTCAATATTTCTTCTCCAAATACTCCAGGGTTACGTTCACTTCAATATGGTGAAGCTCTAGATGATCTTTTATCTGAACTAAAACTAAAGCAGTCAGAACTTGCGGAAAAACATCATAAATACGTGCCATTAGCACTTAAAATTGCTCCGGATTTGAGTGACGAGGAAGTAACGCAGATATGTGATTCTCTGATCAAAAATAATATTGATGGGGTGATTGCAACAAATACAACTCTTGATCGCAGTATTGTCGAGGGAATGAAACATGCTAATGAGGTAGGGGGACTAAGTGGTCGTCCTGTTCAACTAAGAAGCACAGAGGTTGTTCGCCTTTTACATCAGAAACTTAAAGATCAAATTCCCGTAATTGGAGTAGGTGGTATTGATTCTTATGTGGCTGCAAAAGAAAAAATGATGGCTGGAGCACAACTAGTCCAAGTGTATTCTGGATTTATCTACCATGGACCTAGTCTTGTTCGTGACATAGTGAAAAATTTATAAAAGACACGATGTGACGCCGTCACATTAAAATTAAGAATATTTAACTCGTTTTTTACAGAGGAAATGACATGTCATTTCCTCTTTTTTTTCAATAGATAGTACATAAAATTTGATAAGCAGTACTTAGAGTAGGCGACAGCACACTTAAGAAGATTGAAATTTGGACGAGATGGTTATGATACTTAAACCGAGCGATAAATGGACTTGGTACTATGATGATGCGGAGCAGCATTTAATGCTCGACTTAGGTGACGACATCATATTCAGAACCAACCTGTCAAAAAAATTGATCGTGGATTGTGCAATTGGTATCAACGAGTTCTCAGTTGACGATGCATCTGCATTCCAAACTTACAGAGAACAAATATCTCTTCTCAACCTTTCGGAACCCAGACAAGCAGAACTGGCTCTATATTGTGCAGCAGCTAAACGTTTTCATAAGCCAGTTCAACCAAAGAGCTGGTTTTTCAATCCAGCTAGCGATGGTGGCTACACGCCTGAAGAGGGCGATTTTGTACAATTATCGAACGATTATAGTGAAGGTTACTTTATCGTTTTAGAAGTAGGGGATAGTGCAAGTCTGTGCTCGCTCGTCTGTCAAAATAGGTTTATCTTGGATGGGGTAAAATCACTCAAATTTGGCCAAGCGATTAAAGTAATGCATGACAGAATGTCTACTGCGAACCATACTCTGTCAAATGGTGTGCACGCCATCGCCCTCGTGAGTTAATATACTTGTTCCCTTCGTTTATTCCGGTCGGCTTATTGCCGACATTTTTTTAATCTACGATCACAAATAGGTTATTTTTCTCCTAAATAATCACTAATTTTGTTAGCAAAAATCTTTTCTTTGTCATTACTTTTAAGTGATAAATCATCATTTATTCCTCTATTAGCGTCATTTTGTCATTAAATTTCAGAACCATAAGGTCCTGGTATATACCAATTTGGAAATGAATAAATATACATTCGTGTGATGCACTATTGATGTGATGTTAGTTGAAGGAAGAGACAGCTTGAATTAAAAGTAAGTTGAAGATGCTGACAACTTTTCGTTGGTATCTCACAGATACTATCTATGTTAAAGCATTTGACCTTCAGTAAACGCGTAGCGGATGTGCAGAAATTTATGAGCAAGTTTCATGCGATCAGGGATTTCATTACAATATTTGGGCGGAATTGGCTAACTATATAGCCGCTATACAGGTATAATCCTTGGTTGATTTCCATTTATCTAAGAACACTATGCATCAATATCTTGCGGTTACGTCCAATGGGCTAGAAAACCTGTTAGTTGAAGAGTTAAGTAGGCTAGGGATAGACAACGCCAAGCCAGTTCAAGCTGGAGTGAAGTTTAAAGCTTCTAACGAACAAATTTATCGCTGCTGCTTATGGAGCCGTTTAGCTTCTCGGTTTGTTCGCGTACTCTCAGAGTTTACTTGTAATGACGATATGGATTTATATCTCGCAAGTTCAGCGGTCAATTGGGTTAAACACTTTAACAGTTTCAACAAGTTTATCGTTGATTTTAAAGGAACTAACCGAGAGATTCGTAATAGCCAGTATGGTGCGATGAAAATTAAAGATGCTATCGTTGATACGTTTAGCAAAAAAGGCTTACCAAGACCATCGATCAGTAAAGATCGGCCAGATCTCAGGGTTCATGTACGCCTCCATAAAGATAAAGCATTGCTTGGAATAGATATGGTTGGTGGGGGATTACACCAACGAGGTTACCGAACTGAATCAGGTAAGGCGCCTTTAAGAGAAACACTTGCAGCAGCGATTCTTTTGCGCTCTGGTTGGGATATGAAAACACCGCTGTTAGACCCGATGTGTGGCTCAGGCACAATTGTTATTGAAGCAGCGATGATGGCAGCGAATATCGCACCGGGAATAAAACGTGAGAAGTTCAGCTTTGAAGTATTAGAAGATTTTGAGTCAGACGTATGGCTACAAGTAAAAGCAGAAGCCTCTGTTCAAGCGAGAAAAGGTGTCAATAAACTTGACGCTAAGATTTATGGTTATGATAACGACCCGCGTGTAATTCAAACTGCTAGAGATAATGCGCGCAGGGCAGGTGTTGAGTCTCTTATTTGTTTCGAGGTGGGAGATGCAGCTGAGCTGAAGCGACCAATGGATTTCAGTTCTGGTACGATTGTGTCTAACCCTCCTTACGGTGAAAGACTCGGTACTCACCCTGGTTTGATTGCGCTTTATACCGCCTTTGGAAATCAACTGAAATCAGAGTTTAAAGGTTGCAGCGCTTCAATTTTTTCTAGTTCGGACGAGTTGCTTAGCTGTTTGCGTATGAGGGCAGACAAACAGTACAAACTTAATAATGGTTCATTACCTTGTCAGCAAAAGAATTACCATATTTCTAACAAAGAGCGCTCAATCGATGGTGACGCTGTAACTGATATGGTTGTTGCTCCTGATTTTGCCAATCGTTTGAAGAAAAATATCAGTAAGATTGCAAAGTGGGCCAAAAAAGAGCAACTCGATTGCTACCGAATTTATGATGCAGATCTTCCTGAATACAACGTAGCGATTGATGTATATCTAGACCATCTAGTGATACAGGAGTACGCTGCACCCAAAAATGTTCCCGAGGAAAAAGCGAAGCGTCGATTGACTGATATTATACGTGCTTCAATTCAAGTTACTGGGACTCAGGCTAATAAGGTCATTTTAAAAGTAAGAGAAAAGCAGAAAGGGCGCTCCCAGTACCAAAAGCTATCTCAACAGTCACAGACCATGAACGTTGTTGAATACGGAGTTAATTTGATTGTCAATTTGCACGACTATCTTGATACTGGTCTGTTCCTTGATCACAAGTTAACTCGCAGAAAAATTGGCCAATGGGCGGCGGGCAAAGATTTTCTAAATTTGTTTGCGTATACCGGTTCTGCCACTGTTCATGCTGCTTGCGGTGGCGCCAAGTCGACAACAACGGTAGACATGTCGAATACTTACTTAGAATGGGCTCAAGAAAATATGCGATTGAATGGTCAAATAGGCCGCCAACACAAATATGAGCAAGCAGATTGCCTGCAGTGGCTTGAAAATGCAAACTCTCAGTTTGACTTAATTTTTATTGATCCACCGACATTTTCAAATTCCAAACGAATGCAGCAGACGTTCGATGTTCAGCGCGATCATATTCAGTTAATGACAAATCTCAAACGACTCTTGCGTCCTGAAGGAATGATTGTTTTTTCTAACAACAAGCGCCAGTTTAAAATGGATATCGATGGAATAAGAGAGCTAAAGCTTGAGGCAAAGAATATTTCTTCACAAACTTTGCCACTCGACTTTGCTCGTAATAAGCATATACACAACTGCTGGGTAATTTCGCACAGTGACTAACAGGACTTCAATGATTACCTTATATAGCACAGAAGGTTGCCACCTTTGTGAAATGGCATTCGCGCTCTGCCAACAACTAGGAGTAGATCATTTGATTCGTATCATCGATATTGCGACCAACGATGAGCTATTTTCACGTTACGGCGTCACAATACCAGTGCTAAGTATCGATGATAGAGAGCTTGAATGGCCATTCGACGTACAACAACTACAACTATGGTTAAACAATAATGGCATTACTTACCATAAATAGTGGGCTATTAGCTTACGGCGATCGCCCTCTGCTTGATAAAGCTGACTTTTCACTTCAAGAAAATGAACGCGTATGTTTAGTGGGCAGAAATGGGGCAGGAAAGTCGACATTAATGAAAGTATTGGCGGGAGAAGTCACTCTCGACGATGGTAAACTGACTATTACACAAGATGTCACTGTTTCACGTTTAGAACAAGATCCACCACGTAATCAAGAAAGTACGGTTTTTGATTTTGTAGCCGGAGGGTTATCAGAAGCTGGAGAACAGCTTAAGATCTATCAAGATCTCCTCGATCTAGTGGCCAATGAGCCGACAGTTCAAAACATTAATAAACTTTCTCGAGTACAAGAGCAACTGGAACACTCGGGGGCTTGGCGTTTTGAAGACCGCATCAAAAATGTATTAGGTGCTCTTCAGCTAGACGGTCATGCTAACCTGACTGATTTGTCAGGTGGTTGGCAGCGTAAGGCTGCACTAGCAAGAGCTTTGGTTTGTGATCCAGATGTGTTACTACTAGATGAGCCAACTAACCACCTTGATGTAACGACGATAGAGTGGCTTGAAACATTTCTTAAAGATTTTCGTGGTTCTATTATCTTTATTTCACACGATCGCGCTTTTATTAAATCTATGGCAACACGAATCGTCGATCTAGACCGTGGACAACTTGCGTCATTTCCTGGTGATTATGACAATTACCTTGTTGAAAAAGAAGAAATGCTACGCGTAGAAGAGATGCAAAATGCAGAATTCGATAAAAAGCTAGCACAAGAAGAAGTGTGGATTCGACAAGGTATCAAAGCACGTAGGACCCGAAATGAAGGTAGGGTGAGGGCGCTCAAAAAGCTTCGCGAAGAGCGTAAAGATCGTCAAGATGTTCAGGGTAAAGCGCAAATCCAAATAGATGATGCCTCTCGCTCCGGAAAGATTGTTTTCGAGGCAGAAAACCTTTGCTTTGATATTGATGGGAAATCGATTGTTAACAATTTTTCCTTCAATATCATGCGTGGTGATCGTATCGCACTTATTGGTCCAAACGGTTGTGGTAAAAGTACCTTACTCAAACTTTTGTTAGGGAATTTAAAACCTGACTCTGGTAGGTTGCATTGCGGCACAAAATTAGAAGTTGCCTACTTTGATCAATATAGAGAAGTTTTAGATCCTGAAAAATCTGTCATCGACAACTTGGCCGATGGTAAACAAGAGGTCATGGTTGGCGGACGTCAGCGACATGCATTAAGCTATCTTCAAGATTTCCTTTTTGCCCCCAAAAGAGCAAGAACTCCTGTTAAAGCTTTATCTGGGGGTGAAAAAAATCGTCTACTGCTTGCTCGTATCTTATTGAAACCTAATAATTTACTAATATTGGATGAGCCGACCAACGATCTCGATATTGAAACATTGGAACTTTTAGAGGATTTACTTGCCAATTATCAGGGTACGTTACTTTTAGTCAGCCATGACCGTCAGTTTGTGGATAACACGGTAATGACCAGCTGGATTTTCGGAGGTGAGGGAAAGATAGAAGAGTTTGTAGGTGGTTACCACGACGCACAGCAGCAGCGAGAGCAAAGCCGTAAGGTACGCAGCAGCGCGCAAATATCGGTTCCTACTAAAACAGACCAAGATCAATCTGCTAAAACAAAACCAGTATCAAGTAAGCCTAAAAAGTTATCTTATAAACTTAAGCGCGAGCTTGAAGAACTACCAGCAAAATTGGAACAGCTAGAGGCTGATATAGAGTTAACCCAAGAGAAGGTCAATTCTCCAGAGTTTTTCTCAAAGCCAATTGATGAAACACAACCTATTTTAGATTCGCTTGCTGCTTTAGAGCAGGAGCTTGAAATTGCTTTTGAGCGTTGGGAAGCGTTAGAAGCAATGCAACAGGAAAGTTAATACCAAATGAGCAAGACTATTTTTAAGCTGTCATCTGTTACTCTGGCCCTGATGGGCTCTTTTTCCGTCAATGCTGCCATTTACAATATTGTAGAGATCGATGAGTCCAAAGATAACACCCACGGATTAGGTGGTTATACAACAGAGTACTACGGTACTGCAGTTGAGCAAGGTACAAATCCTAATGCAACCCTTGGATGTTTCGGTGGCGCCTGCACTAGCGCTGGATTTAAAATCTCAGCAGAGACCCGTAATTGGAAAGAAGGGATAAGTTATAGAGAAGAAGTACCATTTGCAATGGATAACTCCTTTGTTTACCCCGACAGTCAGTCAGAATTTGAGAGCTATTGTAACAACGAGCTGGGATATAAGACATGTTCATCTTGGGCAGAAGAGAGATGGAGTGGTTATCAGAATGAGCTTAACGGAAATTACGCTAATTCAATAGCATTCGTTGAAGGTTCCAGCCGTATTAGCGATGATAATGCTGTAATAAATGATCTAGAGGGTACCACGCCGATTGGAAACAAAAGAAATGGTACAACCAGAAATGTGGCGTTTGTAGGAACCACAGATTTAGTTATACCGAGTGGCGCTATTGAAACTAAAGCATGGAAATCCGATGGTACATATACTGTCGGTAGTATTTTACGATCGCAAGCAACTAACGATAATGGAACCCGCTCTATTTCAAAGGCTGCGATATGGAATAACTCTGGCGCGTTACAAGGTGAGCTAAATTTCGGTAAAGATGGTGTTACTCAGAATGGTAATACTTTAGGGCAAGCAAGTATCAGAGACTTTTATGTGTCCGGTACTGATTTTTGGGCGGTAGGCTACAATACCTATGCAAACCAAAGAATGGATGCGACAGTATTTAAATTAGATACTTCGGATCTATCTCAATTTGTCAGCAGTAAGCAGGTTTCCGGAGCTACAGGTGGCTCAGAGCTTATATACAGCAACTCTGTTGTTTCAGCTTTAAATGAGAACTTTGTCGCTGTCGGAAGTGCTAAACGTTCGGGAGGGAAGCCAGAGAACGGAGTATCACAAAATCGACTATTCTATATATCCGATATTCGAAACTCACCAACGGCCAATTATTTTAGTGGCGGTATTTTTTTCTCCAACGCTGGCGGTACTATAGGCTCAATCAATAAATTTAATGAAGTGGTTGGGAGTATTGACATCAGTAGAGAACGAGAGAGGGATGGAACGGAGAGAGAAAAGAGGGGCTTTATCTATCCACTTGATGAGACTGGCACAGAGTCAACTCGTAGAGCGATCTTTGATAACAAAGCCTGGATACTGGATGATTTGACCAATGATGGTGTTGTCTCTTCCAACAATAATACATACCGTATTCTCGAAGCTACAGATATCAATGATGCCGGCGTTATTTCTGCAACAGCGAGAAAGTGTGAAAATGGTTATGATACGACAGAAATGGATTCTTATTGCCAAGGCGGGAGAATAGGAGTCGAAACCATGGTCGCGGTTAAACTTATTCCAATCGAAAATGCAACAAGTGCTGATATTCAATCTCGTAGCTATCGTTCAGCAAACATTGATCGTCAAGGTGGTGCATTAGGTTGGTTTGCTTTAGTAGTCATTGGGTTACTAGGGTTCCGTAGAAAGTAAACAAAATTTCCTTCTTAGGCACAGGTTCAATTTTTTGGATCTGTGCTTTTTTACACCTTGAGAAAGGCGAAAATTTGAGCGATCCTTATGTGTGGGGTAATAAAAACTCCACAAAAAGTTAATAGTAGTACGTTAGAAAAACGATATGTATGAGGACGACACTATGAAGAGACAAAAGCGTGACCGCATGGAGAGGGCTCAATCACAAGGGTATAAAGCTGGTCTAAATGGCCGCTCTACGGACTCATGTCCATACCAACAGATGGATGCTCGCTCTCATTGGCTTGGTGGTTGGCGCGATGCCAGGGAAGATAGACACTCTGGTCTCTACAAATAAAATTACACAATCCACATACGAAATAAAGCCCCAATTATTGGGGCTTTTATTGTTCTTAACTTAAACGATCTTTTAAAAAGAAGAGGTGTCTTGGAAGAGACCCACTTTTAGGTCTTTAGCTACATATATTTCTTTACCATCAACCAGAACACGCCCGTCAGCAAGGCCCATAACTAATTTGCGGTTAACGACTCTTTTCATATGAATTTCGTAGGTGACTTTCTTTGCCGTCGGTAGAATTTGCCCGGTAAATTTGACTTCACCAACACCTAAAGCTCTACCTTTACCTTTACCGCCAATCCATCCAAGGAAAAAGCCAACCAATTGCCACATTGCATCTAAACCCAAACAGCCAGGCATTACAGGGTCACCTGGAAAGTGGCAATCAAAAAACCAAAGGTCTGGAGTAATATCAAGCTCTGCCAGAATTAAGCCCTTACCGAAATCACCTTCAGTTTCAGACATTTTAGTTACGCGGTCCATCATCAGCATATTAGGTGCTGGTAACTGTGGATAGCCTGGGCCAAAAAGTTCACCTTGGCTAGAGGCTAGTAGATCATCACGGTTATAAGAATCACGTTTGTTTTGCATCATCAATCACTCCAAATTTTGATAGCAGCATCTTAGTGAACAGGTGTACGCTAAACAACTCCGATCAGTATGAATACGAACAATGTTTGCTCTAAACGAACCAGTTTTTGATGCGTTCCACAATTCCTAGTGGATGTTCATGTTTTTCATAGGTTTCTATTCTTTGGGCTATCTTATGAATGACGCTCGATTCATCATCACCACGAAAAGGTTTGCCCATAATGATTGGTATCGTCTCATCTACAGTCTCAACTGACCAGATATGAAACTCGTTACTTTTAATGCTAGCAACAACTTCTTTATTTAATGCGAGGTGTTTCAAGTTAGTTTTGGGAATAATAACACCTTGTTTACCTGTAAAACCTTGATGCTTACAAACTCGGTAAAACCCTTCAATTTTTTCATTGAGTCCACCTACAGCTTGAACTCGCCCAAACTGATCAACAGCACCGGTCACCGCAATCTGCTGATTAATCGGGTACTCAGATAAAGCACTAACAAAAGAACATAATTCCGCTAATGTTGCACTATCGCCATCTACTTCACAGTATGATTGCTCAAAAACGACAGAAGCGGAGTAGGGAAGTGGCTCTTCGAGCTTTAAAGCACTTGAGACAAAAGCCTGCATTATCATCATGCCTTTAGCGTGGAGGTTTCCTCCAAGTTCCGCTTTACGTTCAACGTCAGAGATGTCTCCATCCCCAAAATGTATTACACAGGATATTCGAGCCGGCTCTCCATATGATAAAGGGTGCCCTGATACATCAATTACCGTAAGTCCATTAACCTGACCAATGCATTCACCCTGTGTTTCAATGATCACTTGTCCATCTAAAATATCAGAGAGTGCTCTCTCTGGTAGATATGACTCTCTTTGATACTTAGCTTCAAGGGCTTTATCGATCGCCATCTCATCGATAATGTCACCATTTGTATTTAAACGGGCTTCTTGAAAAATAGATAGATACCACAATGGCTCTATCGGCATATAACGTTGATCTTCGCTATATCGTGCTCCTGCAACCATTAACCTATGTATTGCTTCAAAAGACAGCGAGGGTAGATCAAACTCTTTAACCAAGGATGATAAATAGCCCAGGTATTGCTTTATAGATTGCTCGGTCACTGCAATGTCATGTTCTATTTCTGTATAATTAGCGATGCCACGATAAAGATCTTCATCTAAGAAATCCAAATCAGCAATTTGGTCGCGATTGCCGACGACGATGAGTTTTAGTGACCAAGAATGTACAGGGATTTGGCTAGCAATATGTTTAGGGGTGACAGAAACAGGGCTGAATGCCTGACCCAAGAAAATAGATTTAAAAATCGGCCAACTACTTGGATTCGCTAGTAAGGTATTTGCAGATATTATGAGAAAACCATCATTCGCTTTTTCAATCAACCCTTGAGTTTTACCTGTAATTTCACCAGTTTCGTTGCAGGAATACGTACCTAGTAAATCACCAATATTGATACTTTCTGTGCTAAGGACAGGTTTATCAACCAATTTTGATAAACACCTTTGAATGCTGGTGCGATAAAAAGCATTGTCGGGAGAATTAACAATCAGAATTCGGTTAAAGCCTTGTGTAACCGCAACTGTCGAAAGGGCTTGCTTAAGACGTGGCTGTATATCTAGAAAATTGACTTCGGGTAAACTTTCAAAATTGGAAATTACGTCATCAAACTCTGTATATTGCGGTGTAACTGCTTTCCAGCTTTCTTGATTCATCTGCGCTATTCATCTTCTTGGTAAGGTTCCGAATTATATAAAAAACCACTCGGGATTACACTGCAAATTTATCTAATGATCTAAGTCGATTAATTCTATAATTGATATTGTAACTCACAAAGAGCTGGGTTACGCTGTAACTATAGTTGAAGTGGAACTAACCTAACCATGAAATACCAACAACTTGAAAATTTAGAATGTGGCTGGAAATGGAACTATCTGATCAGCAAATGGAAAAATGGAGAGTCCATCACACGCCATATCGATTCTAGCCAAGCTATTGCGGCCGTAAACGACCTACAAAAGATCGAGTCAGACCCAACAAAAGTACTTCAATGGATTGAACAGCATTTATCCGAAGAATTGGATAACAAACTCAAGCAAGCGATACGCGCGAAACGCAAGCGTCATTTTAACGCTGAGCAAGTGCATACTAAGAAAAAGTCGATAGATCTTGATTATCGTGTGTGGGAAAAGTTATCTAACCGCGCCAACGAACTTGGTTGTACCTTGTCTGATGCTATTGAATACTTATTGTCTGAAGCGTCAAGAAGTGAGAAGGCAAGTAAAGCGGTAAATAGTTTAAAAGAGGATTTGAGTAAACTGTTAGACTAAGGGAGAAGACATGTTATATGTAATTTTGGCTGCTGCAATACTGGTTTTTTGGCTCGTGGCAGTGGACAGGCCTGTATTACTTATTCACTTTAAATCGGGACAGATATCTAAACAGAAAGGGCATTTTCCGGCAACGTTCAGACATAATGTCATGGATATCGCCAAGCGTACCCCATTTGATGGTGAAGTAAAGGTTTATCAACAAAGAAGTGGGACAAAACTTGTGTTTTCAAAACACATACCGAAAGCCACACAGCAAAGAATTAGAAACGTATTTCCACATCAAAGCTTTCTTTCGAAAGGAAAGCGGCACTCACGCTAATTTATTTACTTTTATTGACCACACGTAGATCTTATGAGAGCTGCATTAGTGGTCTGTTAGCGGCCATTTATTTGAAGGTCGCTAACGGGTTGGCCATTTCATGCTATGACTCAATAACTATGTCTGAATCCTCAGTTGTGAATAAGTGGGCTTTGTTTTGTTTAATTAGCTGAGCAGCATACGAAGGTGTTACTGCGTGTAAGTCGCCTTTAGCTCTCAAAGTGTATGCTTCCCATGCTTGATCTCGATATTTTCCAGTCTGAGTATATTGAATAAGTACTTTCATCTCGACCTCTCTTGTTAACTAGTAGTGAACCTATTGTTAACAATACTGCTATAAGTCTTTCGATACACCTGCTAAAACTGCAACCTAAGATTAACTATAGTTACAGACTTAGTGGCACGAGAATCGCAACTGCATTACAGATTTAGATGTTTTGACAAATTTACCTCTATCGATATACAAAGTTGTATTTTATGGCCGTTACATTTTTTAAATGACTGATTTTATGAGCCAACCGCCACTTTAAAACACCATAAAAACAAACATCAAGTTAAAAAAAACACAACAAAATATACAAATAGAAAACACTTAAATACTCAATTATCCATAACTAGCACTAATAACTCGAAATTTATCACATACATGGTAAATCTATGTTTCATAATACAAAAATTTTGTTAACTTGTTCACGCTTTGGGTGTTATCCCAAGCCTTACGTTTGCTGTTTCGGGTAACAGGCCGGCTCTTCTGGAGCCGGTTCTTTTTATTTTACCTTTATAAAAAAGTGGTATGTTGCAATAGGGATAATAGAAACTCATCGAATGGTACTAACAAGTATGGCTAAAGTTTTCTATTCTTTGGTAGGGTATTATACAAACGAAAATAGTGAGTATGACGCGTTTAACTTCGAACCTATGCATGTTTGTGTTTCTGATCCTTCCTGTCGAGGTATGGTCTGTATCTCTGAAATTGGCCTATTCCGATATTGAATCTTACCCATTCCAATTGGGTAATGGAACGAATGTAGCCAAACCTCCTGGACTTGCTCTTGATGTACTGAACCATGTGGGCAAAATCTTAAATCTTGATATTGAGTATGTTCGTCTGCCCGGCAAGCGGGTATTAGAGGAGGTTTCTGCTGGAAACGTAGATGGTGGGTTTATCTTTTCCTATAATACTCAACGTGCTCAATACGCTCGTTATCCAATGAAAGAGGATAAGCCGGATGGTACAAAGCGTATCGCCACGATTGGATATTATTTCTATACATTGGAAGGACAAGCTGTGGATTGGGATGGAGAGCACTTTGCTCAATCTGATTATAAAATTGGCGCACATCTTGGGTATTCAATAGTGAAGGACTTGCAGAATAAACAGCTTAAGGTTCATGAAGTAAAAACAACTGAGCAGCTGTTTAGTATGCTAAAACTCGGGCGACTGCCTGTTATCGCTGTACAAGATACTATGGCTCAACAATTTCTCTCAGTTCAGGGGATCACGAATATAGAGCAAGTTAATCCAGCGATAAAAACGAAAGACTACTTTTTAGTATTAAGCGAACAGTTTCTAGAAGCTAATCCTCAAACAGCGAAAGACATTTGGGATCAGATAGAAGTAGTACGAGACAGTATTACTAGGCAAGCAGGGCCAAAATATTTCAACTGACTTAAAAGTTTCTTGATTATTGTGACTATTATGTTCACACAGTAATATTCATTACCTGTGAAGTGGAAATGCAAAAGGAAAATTAATGAAGGTCAACGTCATTGCAAGTACAGCTCTGTCGCTTATCGCCGCTTCGGCTTTAGCCGCAAATAATCCAAACATAGAATTTATCAGTAAAATCTCATGTAAAATGGGAGGTTGTACTTTGGTTTGTGTGACTTCCGATGGGAAAAAAGATGTGAAAGCACGAGAAATAAACAATGCCGAAATCATTACTTATAAAAGTGGTACAGTCCAGCATAACTTGGTAATTGGATTTCAAAAAATGATCGTCACTTCTCCATCTGGCACAGAGTCTTGTTCGCTAAACAACATCGACAAGATAACAACACAATAAAGAGTGTTGGTTTATACATGAATCTTGGGTAGGGATGTTCCGGATTGAGTATCAATCATACCTTGTATTTCTTCGACAAAATATTTGTGCTCTTGATAAAAAGCCTCCCCACTGGTCACTGTTTGATTGACCGCGTCACAAACAAGATCTGGGTTAGAGCTAGGTAACAAAAAGCCTGCATTTTCTTGTCTAACTTCAACAAGCAAATCACCCAGTGCCATCAAGTTATTCAAGATTGTATCTTCATCTAGCCCATGATTACGCATAAAGTTTTCCCAAATCCAAATAATTAAGTGGTCTTCGCAAGCGATTGTCTTGCGACTTGGAGGTGTTTTTACGTTCATTCACATTTACCTTAAGCAGGGGCTAGTCATGAGTAAACCAGCCATATAGCGCTAAGAGTTGAGATATACTGGGACTCTATCAAAAGAATTGAATATCAAAAAGCGATCATTACTCATATTCACATTCATGACAATACCCTGACATGCAGATTGATCTTTATTCCAAACCTCATCGTTATGGACTAAGGTTTATGAAGTTAATACAAACTTTATCTAACTAGATGACAAGGTTTAGCATCATGCTTGGGATGAAATTTGCTGTAGTTTTATGTCTGTCGTTGTTTATGGTCAAAACGGTAGGAGCCAAACAATACAAGTTTGCTGTTGTCCCCAAAGAAGAAAATAACCCATTTTTTCAAGCTAGTAGAGAAGGGTGTGAAGCAGCAGCGAAAGAGTTGGGGAATGTAGAGTGCATTTTCCGCGGTCCCAAAGGTGTTGATGTTCGCAAACAAGACAAGATCATTGCCGAACTTGTTGCAGAAGGAGTAGATGGTATTGCGATTGCTGTTGCTCAGTCAGCATTCATTCTAGATAACAGTATGAAAAAGGCACTCTCTGCTGGCATTCCAATCGTAACATATGACTCGGACTTTGAAACAGAAGCTGTTACCCGCAATCCCAATTTAAGAGCTGCTTATATTGGCACTAACGATTTTGAACTCGGAAAAGCCTTAGGTGAAGCGTTGAAAGCTGAAATGCCAAATGGAGGTAACGTGATAGTTCAATCTGGTCGCTCTGACTCTCCAAATTTAAATCTGCGGGTTATGGGGGTGCGCTCCGCTTTATCTGGCAGGGAATACGAACATTCACCGGGCAAGCGCTTGATGGGACACGAAGGTTGGACGGAGCCAACTAAACCACTTTACAATTTTGGTTCTTTTGAGCAGGCGTTGGAGGACCTAAAAAATGTACTCAACTCATATAAACAAAGAGATATCCATGCGGTTGTTGCGGTTGGTGGGTGGAGTCAGTTTCTAACGACTTACCGCAATGTTGTCGAACCATACAAGCAGGCTATAAGCGACAAAGAAATTATTATCATCACTGCAGATACCGCCGACGAGCAACTAGTGTATTTAAAAGATGGACTTGCTCACGCAAACGTTGGTCAAAACCCTTTTGAAATGGGCAGACAAGCGTTACTCACTCTTTATAAGCTCGCCACCCAAAAACCAGTGGAAGAAATACAATATATTCCAATGACGTACTGTAATCAGGAAAACTACCAGACCTGTACTAAAAATTAACGAATCATTACCTTCAGCGCGTCGCGAACATTTTGTTAAGCATTGCGTGTTCTCCATAGAGTACTTTCTCTATTTCATCGTAGTCATATGATTTCTCGATACAGAAACGCTTTGTTGTTAAACCAGCAGTCTTTGCCGCTTTCTCGACATAGTTTTTTATTTCATTACTCGTTTTTTTCTTATCACTGTCTAACTGTATGAGGGTCCGTATCTCTAATGTAATAGGATCACAAAGCACGAAATCAACATGTTTTCGAGATAATTTGTTATAAGCTCTCTGCCTATCACCACCGCTATATAGGCCTTTTCTTGGCAACATTAAATCGGCAGCGCTGACTTTAGTAAAAATCACATCTCTACCTTTTACAACGACGGATAACGCGCGGTAAAACTCGAGCTCCTCCGGACTTGCAATTGATGCACGCGAGTCATATTGGTAAGTCACAGGCATACTTGATTGAGAATTATCTATTGGGATTTGCTTAGTTCGGGTAAACAACGAAATGACAAGAATCACAGCTGCAACAAAGACAATAAGAATAAGTAAAAGCATGACTTCTATTTCCCAACTTAGTTTAAAACCTAATAAATGTGGTTATTTAAACACCTTTAGTTATGGTCACCAATGCATTTATAACCCAAGTTGCGGTTATTAAATATCGCTCAAAATAAGACATAATTTTAATAAGGTTTTTATAGCTAGTTCTGAAGCAGTTTAACGAAATAAGAGTCTTTTTTAGCTAGAGTGAAATTATTGATACGAATGCCAGGTCACTAACGTGTCTATGTAATAAGTTGAGGAAAACTCGGATGAAAAACACTTTGGCTATAACTATTTTGAGTACATTTTCTTTTTTCAGTCTCGCTCACACGACCTCTAATCAAGATGAATATGCAAGCAGCCCTAAAACCATTCCAGTAGAAAGTTATGCGAATGAAACTAAATCAGACTATCTAGAAGGCACAACAAGACACATCGTGCTTTTTGATCTAAAAGATGATGTGACTCAAGCACAGAAAAAAGAAATTATTGACCGCTTTCTTGCTTTGAAAAGCTCAAAGCGTGATGGCAAACCCTACATAAAAAACATTGAGGTAGGTTCAGGGAACATAAGTAAAGAAGGGCAGGGAAAGGGTTATGACTTGTCATTTACTGTAAGCTTTGCGTCAAAAGGGGATCTCAACTATTACGTAGGCACACCCGCAATCTCTGACCCTAAATATTTTGATGCTAACCACCAAAAGTTCAAGGACTTTGTCGGTCCGTTTTTAAAAATCGAAAAAAATTCCGATGGAAGTAAATATGTCGGAGTTTTGGTATTTGATTATCAACTATAGCGCCAATGAATATAACATCATCAAGCTGAGATCGCAGCTTGATGATAAATTGCGTTATATTTTTTAAATTTAGTTTCAGCACATGTTTAATCAGTGATCTTTATCCAAGTCGGCGATGGCATACATTTAGGGAGCTACTGTTTAATGATACTAGTGTCCTTAATATTTCATACCAATAAGAAAGTGAGGATGTATATCTATGAAATTACTTAAAATAATCGCCATCTCAGCATTGTTAACCAGCTCTTACTCTTTTGCTCAACATTCTACGAGTAAAGATGGAAGTATCATTAGAAGTGAAACGACTTCGTTTGCTGCTGGGCCTTGGGATAGGATCAGTTAATTCGATTAAGCATAATAGAGCCAGAGAAATCTGGCTTTTGTGACTGAGTAGCTTAGGTTGAAAATCGAGCATTGCGTCCAAGTATAATTCAGGTAATGCTAAGAGTTCAAAGTAGAAACTATCTAGGGAGTTAATCTATGTTCAAAGTTGCAACTATCTTGTTAAGTGCCAGTTTGTGCTCAATTTCTGCATTGGCAGAAGACAGTATTATTAGACTGTCAAGCCAACATTCAGTGTCCAAAACAGCGGATCAATTTGTCACTACCATTCAAGAAAAAGGATTTAACGTTTTCGCCAGAGTGGACCATAAAACTAATGCTGAAAAAGTCGGTATGGAACTTCGACCTACACAAGTGGTTATTTTTGGTAATCCGAAAGTCGGCACAAAGCTTATGCAGTGCAGTCAAGAAGTCGCTATAGACCTTCCACAAAAAGCGCTCATTTATGAGGATGAACAAGGTAAAACTTGGATTGCCTATAACAACCCTATGTATTTGAAGGATCGTCATGGTATGAAAGGCTGTGACCAAGTCCTGGCAAAAATAAACGGCGTACTAAACAACTTGGCAAGCCAAGCAGCCAAGTAACCAATTATGTGAAGTTGAATTAAAAGGCTAGTGAATGATTAGCCTTTAATTTATTTGAATTAGCGTTCAGACGTGAAAACTTGTGACATAAGGTAAAATACAGATACTTTTATTGTTTTTTATATCAATATGACTAGCCACGCTTCAGGAAGAAGCAATCCCAGTATAACGTATTGGAATCGTGTTATGGTTAGCTCAATTAATTTAAATCCTCAACTGTCATTAGATCCTTCAAGTAGCAGCACAGAGTCTGTAGAAAGCCTACGCAATACTATTGCATCAGTGAAGAACGTCGATATTTCTAAAACTTCAAATCCTCATGTATGTATGAACGAAATGAGTGAAGAAAGAAGCTTCTCTCTCATTGTTACAGGTAAGGGGAATGGTGCAGATAATTTTGCGAGAAAAGAGCCTAGTCGGCATCAACAACGCGTTGAGCGTGATGCAAAAGCCCGTGCCGCTGTTTTTGGCCAGAAAAAGGAAGAAAAGAAGGGGCCATTTGCTCAAACAAAAGCCTTGGCTCAACAGTCTGAGGATTATCAGAAAAAACGAGCGGCTAAAGCAGCGGCTCGAAAGGCAGAAAAACAACCTCAGCAATCGTGTACAAGCAATAAACCTGGCGGAGTAGAGGGCGTATTTCAGAGCCTAGATAAAAATGGTAAGAAGTTGAATGACTTTGTTGGTGTTCTAAAGATGTTTAAATAAAGACTAGCCGGCACCTGAATAAAGCGAGAGTCTGCAACATTTTTTGAATTTTTGACCAAGTTTCATGATTGAATCAAACCAATCATGTTTATTCACTTGTGTGTCAGAATTGCTTTTATATCATGATTCCAATAGATATTTTTAAGTGACCAACAGCTCATGAACAACCATATTCTCCCTATATCTGCTAGCGATCATAGCACGATATCTAGTGATTCAGCTCCGGAAAAAAGCTATTTGAATGCAGAAGTCATTCAACAAACTGAGAAAGGTTTCGATCAAATAGACTTGATTCTGGCGTTAATGAATAGACTCGCCATGAACTCAAAGCAGCTCATTTTACTGCTCCTGCTAGTCAAGTTAAAAACCAGTATTATACTGACCATACTTAGCAATATCCCAGATGACCCAATTGCCTTATCTCTACTAAAGGGGCTTAAAGAATTAGCTAAAAAGTTGGAGGGAATGACGCCTGAAGAAGGCTTTGAATTTGATTCTCAGATAACATTAGCAAGCCTAAACAGCTTTGAGGAAAGCTATCAATCTAGAGCATTAACGGATAGAGAGGTAGACGAAACAAATTCAATTATTTTGCAACTAGAAGAAGTGCAGAAAACGATCAAGTATTGGTTGCAAGGATTATCAACATAACATAAGACCGAGTTGCTAGTTTCACGAAGCTAAAATTAAGCAATACGTATGAAATCCAGTTTTCTGCGGTAAAGTTTACTCAAGGTGGGTACACAAGAATCTTTTAATGAGGATTTTCTAACACACAAAACCGCATAATCATCTAATACTAGATGGTCATGGCCAGCACTAATCTCATACAGCCATCTCGAAAAACACGAAGTAGGGGAAAGGCTCCTTTTCTCGATTACGTATATGTCAAAGCCTCAAACATAACCATAACGTCCAACTTACGACGTGTTGACTTTCTATAGCAAGGTTAGTCTTAAGATAAGGCTAGCTTGTTTTCTATTAGCGACATGAAAACAGCAAATGGAAGTAATGACACTTGAGAGTTCTATGGAGTATAAAAATGTTTAAAACTACGATTGTTACGGCTTTTTCATTGGTTATTTTAGCTGGTTGTGCCTCTCCGCAGCAAATCGTGTTAAAAGATGGAACCACATTAGATACACCTGATGAAGTTTCATATAACGAAGATACCGGGTTTTACGAGTATGAAGACGTGGCTGGAAAAACCCAAACCATTAATAAAAATGAAGTTTTAAAGGTTAACGACTTGTAATAGACACAGCCCAAAAGCAAAGTTGCTTTTGGGCTTTCATTATCATTTGAATTCGTCGTGTTTTTTTAAGAAACTCGTATAAATCGAAGTCCTTAATGGAAGGATTTGGATCAACAAACTCAACGAGTTTTGGCACATCTAGTTTCTTGAAAAGTTTTTCATGGGAACATATCCGATAGACGTTTTTCTACTATTTGAAGCGTATCAATCTAATTAGTTGGAGAGTCAGATGAAAAAACTGACAATTGCGATAGTATCATTACTATTTTCTGGTTTGGCTCTGGCACAAGACAGCGCACCTTATTTAGTTTCTTACCAAATCTATCAAAATGATAAATTGCTTGTTGCACCAAAACTAACCTTGCTAAGCGACCGCGAGGGTACTTTTATTATTGGTTCTGATGCGGAGGAAATTGAAGTCACAACGAAGATCTCTGAAGTACAAGGTAGCAAAAACACCTACCGTTTAGTCAGCAGCCTCGTGATTAATGATCAGAACCTTGTTCGCATACAACAAAATATAGCCGCTGGGAACTCTTTCTCTTTTGAGGCCCCAAAGTATAAGATAATTGGCGAGTTCAAGAGGTCCAAGCCATGAACTACAGACACTTATTGTTGAGTGGTTTGTCGAAGGCCTAGACCGCGCAAAACGTGGGTGAGGGGATTGCTCATTGTCGCCGCTAGCGGCGTATTTTCATTGCGTACTCTTTGCATTGCTTAACGCTCCACTCGGGCATGTTGAGTTCTTTGGCCACAAAACCCCAAGGATGTTCAACTTGTCGAGGGCTGATGTTGAGTATGCCGCCGGCTGCATCAACTTGACGAAGGCGGCGTTCGCGAACATCTTGCAGCACTTTAAAACGATTAATGTCTCGGTCACTCATGGGAATTAGCATCGGTTGAGTTCCTCAAAGCTCAGCGTGTTCATTAAGCATAAGAGGACATTTTAAAATGGCTCAAACCTAAATTGCACCTACATTACCAGTGCGCATTATGTATATTATGTTAAATTAAGTGTCCAATACTAAAGAGTGCATCTGCACTCCTAGTCTATATGCTTACAACGTGTCTGTTGCATTCAACATAACCCATTTACCAAGGAAAGATCAAGTCTGCATTTTCTTCTAACTCACCAATGGTAATCTGTTCTTTTGCTTGTTTCCCAAATAATGTTACTTCTTGGCCTGTAGAAACACCTTTAATATCAGTTACATCTACCATGGATGTATTCATTGATGTTTTTCCAACGACAGGCGCTCGCTGACCGTTAACAATGACGTAAGCTGCATTACCCATTTTTCTTGGATATCCGTCTGAATATCCGACTGGCAAGTTGGCCAAAACACTGTCTCGTTTTGTAGTAAAGCTACTATCGTATCCCACCGTGGAATTGACTGGTACGTGGTGCAATGACGCAATACGGGTTTTAAAGCTCACGATGGATGGGTATTCTGGATTTGTTGGTAAATCACCATACAGAACGCCTCCGGGTCGGACCATATCCAACTGAGCCTCTGGTACATTAAGCGCTGTAAATGAGTTCGATACATGTAATAAGATGTTGTCTCGGTCCAGCTTTGAGTTCTCGATTAGCCAAGAAGAACTTTGTTTAAATTCAGCCAGTTTGCTTCTGACTTCTTCCGCATCATAATTGGGAAAATGCGTCATGATACCAACAACTTCAACAGATTCACTGTTAGCAAGTTCCACCGCTTCTAGCTTGCCCGCTTCTGTTGTCATATCAATGCCATTGCGTGACATGCCACCATCATTTAATGCCAAATGAACCTTAACTGGTTTTTCTAGGTTAAGTGCTTTAATTTGGCTTGCTTGGTGCGCGCTACCTACGAGCTCTTCAACATCTAAATCTAGGACTTGCTTAATTTCATCTATATCAGCCGATCTAACTCGCACAAGCTGGCCTCTAAATCCTCCGTCTCGAACTGCTCGAGCTTCAGCATTACTCGCAATTGCAATACATGGCACATTAAGCTCTAGGATCGTTGGCATTAGACCTCTGATTCCGTTGCCATAGGCGTCCGCTTTCATCACTACACACAGCTTTGTGTTTGAATGTAAATGAGAGCGAAACTGCGCCATGTTTTGTCTAAACTGTCCGAGACTGATTTCTAACCAAGAATTAGATTGGTTAACTTGAGTCATACTCGGAGGCGTTTCAGGTAATATAACTCTCGCAGCATTACCTGAAAGCGGAAAAAGCACAGAAGCTACTGCAAGTGAAACTAACGTGACTCTAAACACCATACAAGGTTCTCCTTATATACAACTCAGTCGAGTTTGAACTTACCCATCGCCTGTTGTAACGATGAAGATAATCTACTTAGTTCTTCACACCCTTTTGCCGTACTGACGGAGCCTTCAGCCACTGATTGAGCTGACAAATGTATACTTTCTATATTTGAACTTAGTTCTTCTGCGACACTGTCTTGCTGGTTACATGCGCTCGCGATTTGGGTTCCCATGTCAGCAATACCTGATATAAATTCATTAATAGCGGTCATGAGTTCTTTTGACTGGTTGCCTTGTTCAACACAAGTTTCTATCTGTTGGCGAGAGCGGTCGGTTGTTTCCTTCGCTTGACTGGCTATAGCTTGTAGCTTTTCTATAATGCTGGTAATTTCGCTTGTTGAATCTTGAGTTCTTCCTGCAAGTGTTCTGACTTCATCAGCAACTACTGCAAAACCTCGCCCAGACTCCCCTGCCCGCGCGGCTTCAATTGCTGCATTCAAAGCAAGTAGGTTTGTTTGATCGGCAATGTCTCGAATAACATCGACTATGGTATTAACTTGGTTAGATTGCTGCTCAAGCTCAGCAACATTGTCACCGGCCTCGCCGATGATTTTTGCAACATTTTCAATAGATTGAACCATTGTTTGGGTGTTGCGAGCCCCTTCTTTCACTTTGCCATTAGCTTCGTTTGCTTGTTCGGCTGAAACTTCAGTGGTGTGTGCAACATCAGCCACCGACGATTTCATTTGGCTCATTGCACTAGCCACATGTGTGACCTGAGACTGCTGGTCTTGCATTTCTTGAGCGGACTTGTTGGAGACTTGAGTCATTTCATCAACTGCGCTCCCCAGTTCTTGTACAACGGTGACGCTTTGATTGATCAGTTCTCTCAAGTTTTGCTGCATTCTGAAAGATGCGTCTGCAAGATCTCCTAGCTCATCACTCCCGAGCCGAGAGCGATCAAGAGTTCTGGATAGGTCACCTTCTGCGATCGCATTGGCTTGTTTAACAACAGCGGCAAGCGGGTTACATATGATTCTGGTAAGGAACATAGTGATAATAACCATGACAATCACAATCAGAGCATTGATCACCATAGCCACATTGCTCAGGCTATCTAGTGACGATAGAATATGCTCTCGATTACTATTCATCGCACCTTTTAGAATGCCCACTAAGATATTGATGTCTGCTTCTACTGATTCGAAATCGCTAAGCGAGTTTGCAAGAATTGGATAAGCAGTTTCCTTGTCCATGTTCTTCATCGCTTGGTCGAACGAATCCATGGTTTTGAGGTAGCCCTGCCACTTCTTTTGTAGACGATTAAATGTTTGTTCTTCCTCACCGGGCCAAACCGTCTTTCCATAAGCGGCGAGTTCGGTGTTGATTTGCTCTTTTATTTTTTCATTTGAGGCGATTGTAGTTTGAACTTTGTTTTGGTCGCTCATCGCAAATACAGCAAACTGAGCACGTCGCCAAAGAGACATTTTGTCTCGAACAAAATCTACCTGCTCTACCGCAGGTAATGTGTCGTCAGTGAAGTTGAGAAGCTCTGCTTTGTTGTTTCGAAGTTCGCTCAGAATCATGATGCCAAAGCCCAAATTCATTGCTGCAATAATTCCGAAAGAAAAAGCAATTTTTTTACCAATCGAAAGGTTTTTGATATACATAAGTCACTTACCTTGTCCAAGTGCTTTTATCCTTCACGCAAGCACCTGAAGCGTACTCTTATACCCTAATGGCGAGTGGGAAAACTCACCCACTCATTAATAACCAAACACTCAGTAAAGATAGACAAGGATAATGGGGATAGCGAATCTTATGCATATTTGAAGAGAGAAACTAGTGACAGCGTAACTACTGATTGGCGCTAGGATACTCAAAAATATACATTTTTATTGACTTAAATCTGTGTAATTACTGAAGAAATTTCAATACTTATCGATCACATTTCATAGTTCCCTACTTTTTCCAATGGGAGCTGTAAATTTCTCCTAGTGTCAATTGTATTCCTAGAAAATATAGAAGCGATAACATGCAAAGACGCACATTTCTAAAAGGGTTAGCTGGAGCAGCCTGTATGCCTAGCCAATTGTTTGCTTCCACAGGTTCGGACAGCTCATTATTTCCTGAATCCATCATGCGCGCCAACTTAACGCCTTCTAGTGGTGAACTACAGTTACTTTACGGTCAGATGCCAATTGATATTACTGGCCATGTTTTTTTTGCTGAAGGTATTCCCCTCGAGAATGATCATCTAAGTCCTAGCGGTCGCGGTGCCTTGAGTAGAATCGATTTTTCTTCAGACAAGTCGACATTTACCCGTAAAATGATCGACACCCCCTCAGCTATTATGCAGCAACATATTGATTATTGGCCTGATAAGTTTAACTTACTCGGAGGCATGGCATATCATAGCCCTACAATGGGGTTCGTAAATTATTGTAATACTGCTCCAAATCACCTTGGTGATAATCGATTTGCTTTGAGTTACGAAGGTGGCGTGCCGTACGAATTTGATGCAGTGACATTAGATTTGGTGACTCCCATTGGGCACTATGACGAATGGCAAAGCAGCCTTCCTCCATGGATGGATGCTTTCACCCCAGACAAATGGTTATTCCCCCAAGTGCGGACCACTGGACATCCCTACTTTGATCTTGATTCAGATGAATGCTTTACCATTAACTACGGCGGTAACATATCAAATACTGGAACGAAAAATGGTTTCATCCGTCTTCTTAAATGGGACAAGCAAAGTGAACTTAAGGGATGGGATATACTAGGCCGAGATGGACGACCGGCATATATTGCAGCAACGGCCCACTCTTTGGGTGTAACTCGGAACCATATACTTATCTTCGAGACGGCGGCTCAAGTAGAACCTCTCAGAATGATAGGTATTCGGTCTGTATATGCCCAACAGCATCGAACACCTGTGTGGGTGATTCGTAAAAAAGATCTCTTGGAAGGACGTGACATTGTCACTGCTGACTATATTGAGCTGAATTTCGATACCTCAGATGTCATGTGTAACTACGATGACCATG
This sequence comes from Vibrio sp. Of14-4, assembly GCF_022347625.1. Lineage (NCBI taxonomy): Bacteria > Pseudomonadati > Pseudomonadota > Gammaproteobacteria > Vibrionales > Vibrionaceae > Vibrio > Vibrio sp. Of14-4. Next base: position 120,713 of record NZ_JAKRGI010000010.1, read on the forward strand.
ATGATGAAATTACGATTTATGGGCAATACTTAGGTGCCATGGACAAGTCTGAGCCTCAGTACAATAGAGATAAACTTGTCTTTGGTGGAAGAGTAAGTAGCAGTCTATCTGGTTACCCTGCTGCTCCAGTCGATGTCGGTGGCCTTGTGCGTGCTCGTCTACAGGTCAAAAGTAACTCGGTCAGTGAGATTGCCGGTGATTTTAGATTGATTAGAGATGATCAGCTATTCTGGGATATGAACGATCCTGCTTATCGTGGCCACTTCCAATTCCCCGAACAATTTGAACATATTTATTGGGCCGCTGTGGGATATCGGAAAGGACATGTCATTGAGCGCGTTGCAGATGCTTACAAGGACTACCCTAACCGTCTATTTAGCAACGATTCATTACCTCAACAAGATCAACCTTCTGCATTGATACACATGGATTGCCGCCAAATGTCGGTGACAGATGCTTATCAGTTTCCTGCGGACTGTGTGATGAGAACCCCACAGTTTATGAGTAAACCAAACAGCTATGGACAAGACGAAGGCTATGTATTTACGGCAGTTGTCCGTAAACACCCAACCAATCCGTCTGGTAACGGTAAAGAGATATGGCTATTTGATGCTCAAAACCTAGCCCAAGGTCCATTAGCTATATTAGGACATCCAGAGTTGAACTTTGCCACCACAAACCATGCACTTTGGGTACCGAGTATAGGTCCGAGACCCATGAATGCCTATAAAGCGCAAGTGGCAGAGTTTTTTACACATCGAGCTCCCAAGCATCGTCGTGCTGTTCGTCAAGTGATTGAGCAGCAGATCCTCCCCAGATTTGGCTGATGTTTTCATAACGTTAAGTTTGAAGTTGAAAATGCCTAATGGAACTAAGCTTTAAAAAAGGAATATTTAATGAAGATTAAAACCTTAGCGTTAAGTACTACGTTAATACTGACCGCATTAGGGACAGCCTATGCTCTTCAAAATGCAGAAGTAGAAAATGAAATTTCTAATTACCAAGGAACTCAAACCTGTTACCCAGAAGCTATTTACGACCCGAATTCGATTGAAGGAGTCCAAGAGGTTGTGAGAGACGCGCTCTTGCGTGGCAAGAAGGTTATGACTGGAAATCGTAAATTTGCTAGCCAAATTGATGCTGCATGTGCAGGCGATGGAGAGATACAACTTACCCTAAGAAATATGGATAAAATCGTCCACTTTGATGCAAATAATCAGCTGGTAACTGTTGAAGCTGGAATGAGGTTTAATGATTTAAATGATTTCCTTCGCGAGCAAGGTTACGCAATAAATATGGTTACAGAATTAGCCATATTTACTGTTGGAGGCATGCTGGGAAGTGGTACGCATGGCTCGACCCTAGAAAAGCCCAGTAACATGCTTGCCGATTATGTAACGCAGCTTAAAGTTGTCGATGGTGAAGGTAATGTTCGTACTTTAAGTGGTGATTTATTAGATGCGGCAAGGGTCAACTTAGGCGTCTTGGGCGTTGTTGTAGAAGTCACACTTGCTTTTGAAGAAGCATTCAAAGTCAAAGCAGAAGTGACAGGGTATCGTGATGATTCTGGGTTGGAAGACAAAGTATTAGATATCGCTCGGAACAATTATTCTGCGAATATTGCTTGGTTTCCAGGGCTGGGCCGCTACACCACCACACTCTACAATCCAGTACCATTGGATACCGAGGGGCAGGCATATAATGCTCAAGCCGATGTTTCCGATGCCGAAGAGTTTTTCTTCGGGTTGTTATTCAATGCTGCTCATGAGTTCCCAGGAACAGGCTTGCAATGCCTAGCTGCAACCGCACGTTACAATGCTAGGGCAAAATCTTACTTCAGAGATAGTATTTCAGGAAAAAAGGTTGATAACCCCGTAGGTTACTCTGACCAAATGCAATATTTTAAATGCAAAGATCCAAACAAGTGCATTTGGGATAGGCTCCCTATCGCACTTCAGGAAGTTGCGATTGATATAGAGCGACTTCCTGATTGGATAAGTGATGTAAGAAAGATTGTTGCAGAACATCCCAGAACTTGTTTTCCTCTAAACGGTATCTACTTTCGATTTGGAAAAGCTTCAGACAGCTACCTTGGAATGAGCGCTGGACGCGAAAGTGCATTCGTTGGCATTGAATATACTCTGCGACAAGAAGGTAAAAAAGAACCTAAGAATTACTTTGTCAATCTAGAGATTGAACAGATGTCATTGCGTAAATATAACGCTCGTCCTCATTGGGGGAAAAATTCTGTGGCTATATTTGAAGATATGCCTTCTCGATTCCCTATGTGGCCAGAGTTTTTACAGGCGAAAGCAGAACTGGACCCACACAATGTATTCACTAATCCTTTCTGGGAAAGAGTGAGTGGCAGTATTCCTATGGAAGATTACTTAACACCAGGGTGTAATGTTCGAGGCGAATGTTATTGCCAAACGGATGAACACTGTCAGTCTGGTACGCAGTGTAAGGAAGGACTTTACTTCTCCCAAGCTCGCATCTGCCGCAAATAACCACGACGTTCGGCCGTATCTCATTACGGCCGAACATCAGCCTATAAAACCTAATTGAACTACACGGAACGTTTGACTATGACTCTCAAAATGATACCGTCGATCATTGCCATTCTATGTACTTTATTTTGCTCTGCACTTAATGCAACAACATTAGATGATCTTAAACCTCATGTACCGAGCTCTGATAAAACTTGGGCAGAACAATGGTTCTATAATGTGGCAGTGCCAGATGTGGGCTATTTTAAGATAAGCTTACAAACTTATATTGCCCCTAATTTTACTATTCCAACACCTAAAGCATACGTTCATCTGGCTTTCACACCACTTAATGGAAAAACCGTCAAATACGATATTTTTCGAGATGAACTCATCTTAAAAGGGTTTGATGATGTTAACCAGTTTCACTATGAGATACCCGGTATAGTGACGGCAAACCAAGATCAATTAGAAGTCCATTATAATGACTTCAACTTTACCATGAGGTGGGATGGTGAACATTCTCATTATTGGCGAGGTTCCAATCCAGGACAAACACCATTTGGCATCATACCTGAAATTCCCGGTGTGGGTGGTAAATGGTTTCTTTATACCGTAGGGACACCGATACAATACACTTTCTCAGACAACTCACGTTCCCTGTTTGGCTCCGGTTACGCCCAAGTAGACAAAGGATGGTACGATAAGGAATCAAGTGCAGGAATGATATATAGTATGGGCTTATCTGATGAGCTCTATTATATGTTTACAGGTGCTAAGATTGGCACATCAAACATTGAACTATGGGCTGGTCGATACATTTCGGATAAATATGACCTTATTTTCTACCCTGCTATTGGTAACTTATCAGTAAAGCGCGAATACGATTCTTGCGTCGGTTATTTTAAGCTGGAAATGAATAAGATAAAACACAAGATGGTTATGGAAGTCAAATCGCCACTTGAGGATTTTTACCCATTAGAGTTTCCCTCAGTAATTATCTTTGGTGGAGAGCAAAAATATATGAAGTCGATGACCGCAAATGTTCAATTTTCGTTATATGAGTTTGGTCAACTCGAAGAGTCTATTTCTATGGACCAAGCATTACTGGAGTTCAGTGGTCCATTTTATTGTGACGCTTTACCTAAATAAACAGATAAAAGCGGAAAGTGCTCTTTCCGCTTCTTCTCACTTGGGTTGCTATGCTGAGATTTCAAATGAATCATTAGCGTAGAAAACCACTCCATCAGGGCTGACAACCAATTCCCCTTTAGTGACACATTGGTTGTCTGAGATAATTTTACTCTGTGCTTCACAAACTAAATCTGCTTCAAATGTATTTCCATTTTCAAGATTTAGTAAATCTTGCAAGCTTACATCAAGACTCGCAATCTTAACGTAGCTAGTCTTATCAGGTAGCGAATAAGAAGGATACGTATCGTTCACAAACCAAGTCTTTCCTTCTTTGTATTGGACACTTGCTACTGGTTTTCCCCACCATAAAATAGCGCAACCTTTATTTGGGTTATGGCCATCTTTTAGCCATACACCTTGACCATTAAATATAGGTTTTGTATCGGTAAGATAACCTGCGATCAAAGGGACACTAACGGTCACTTGTGGTGCTAGATAACTCTCCCAACCTATCGTTAGACGTTTTATCCAAGCAGCCGAAAACCCAACAAGAACAAATTGATATCCATTACATTGTACAACAGGGTAAATATTATTCGGTAATTGACGATCTTCCCCTTGAGTATTGATATCCCTTACAAATGGGATACCTACTACAGAAAAAAGCGCTGCAACCATAGTGGGTAACAGATCATCAGGTATAGTGGTTAAAGATGAAGTTACTTCAATGCCTGCTGACCATTCGTGTTTACTGCACCATATACCACTGGTATTGTCTGCCCGATACGACCAGAACGTACCTTCCTGCTGATTCACTCGTTGAAGTGAAAGATAACACTGCTTATTACTCAAGCCAGAACCTATGACTTGTGCGAAATCTATCAAATTATTCATACTTCATTATCTCCAGCTGAAACGGTATTTTTGATTGAGATAAATGCTTACTAAACTTTGGAGCAATGCGATTGATTGCTTCGCTCTGCTTTTGGTCTTTAGGTTTTAGCTGTAGTGTTACTACCTGAGCCTGCCATGAGGCGACAATCGTTAACCCTGTCATAGGACCATTCAACAAGCGAAATGTCAGGCGATTTTCTTGCCTAAATATTTCCGCATTTTTCCATGTAACCACACGATTAACCTCAGACAACTGGTGTACGATTGAAGGCAATAGTCCTGTTGAATGAGCGTTATTTTTGGCGTTTTGCTCAATGTCATTTCTATTGGAGAACAAATTAGCAAATTTTTGCCTTAACTCAGGATCAGCATCTCGCCTCGGTGTTACACCCTCTACGCGCCAGTGACGTGAGGATATTTGTTCAATTTTATTGCTCATTAAGGACCCCTTTTAACTTTTCTTGTCCCCTAATCAGTAGAGCTTTTTGACGAATCAACTCTGCTTTCTCACACTCGATCTGGGCTATGCGTTTGTCCAAGTAAATTATTGATTCGGCTTTCGATCGCTCTTGTGTATATTGGCTATGTTTATCACTGACGAGTTGATTTAGTTCGTTACGAGTAAGTAGATTGTCATTCACCTCTGAATCAACAAGTGCTGCTCTAGACTCAGACCATAATTGATAAACCTGTATTCGTTCCGCTTTAACCTTGTTTTGTTCTTCATCTAACTTGCGCCACTGAGCTAGCAGTTTTTCTTCTTTTCTCTTACGAATAGAGATAAGCTGCCTAATAAAGCTTGCTTCTTTAGCGGTAAGAATCATTAGTCGCTATCTCGTACATAAACCATTTAAACTACTTAACGTGTCATTAAACGGGGCCATCTCGCTGGTGTCTTGACATAAAAAACGCTCTATCTCAGCAAATTTATCAACAGCCTCATCAGTTAAAAGATCTTGTCCTCGCTGATACTCACCAACACGGATTAACAACTGCACTTCTTGATATAAAGCAAGCAGGTTGCGTAAATGCTTGGCGTCAGTTTTATGCTGAGCAGTCACAATCTGATCCATTACTCGGCTTACACTAGCATTAACGTCGATAGCAGGATAATGCCCCGCTCCGGCAAGTTTTCGTGATAAAACAATATGGCCATCTAAAATTGAGCGAACTTCATCTGCAACAGGCTCGTTCATGTTGTCGCCCTCAACCAACACTGTATATATACCGGTAATACTGCCAAGGGGAGCAGGCCCTGCACGCTCTAATAGCGACGCTAAATATACAGACACGCTTGGTGGAAAACCGTTAGCTACAGGCGGTTCTCCTGCCGCTAGGCCTATTTCCCTAGCTGCTCGAGCAAAACGAGTCACTGAGTCAACCATAAGTAGAACATTTTTATCTTGGTCTCTAAAAAACTCGGCAATAGTTGTCGCGGTTAATGCGGCTTTCATTCGCTCAAGTGGTGGTTTGTCAGAAGTAGCAACCACGAGCACGGTTTTTTTTCTTACTTCAGGGGGTAAACAGTATTCAATAAACTCTCGAACTTCTCTGCCTCGTTCACCGACTAATGCCAGAACGATCACATCAGCATCACAGTTTCCAGCAAGCATCCCTAGTAAAGTACTTTTGCCGCCACCAGCAGCGGCAAAGATCCCAACACGCTGGCCTACCCCTAGCGTTAACGTGGAGTCGATCGCCCTAACCCCAGTATGCATGACTTTACTAATAAGTTTTCGCTTGAGCGGGTTTGGTGCACTACCTTGGTTGTTGCGCCATTGGCCAAACCAGTTTCCTTGATCCATTGGACGACCTAAGCCATCAACCACTCGTCCCAAAAGCTCTGGGCCGACTTTGACTCTATGCCCATGCCCCAGCGGCTCAACATGCATATCAACCCCAATACCATTTGTACTTTTAAATGGAGAAAGCCAGGCTTGCTGCCCTTTAATTGCAACAACTTCTGCATGCAGGCTATCACCTATCAAACAAAGCTCTCCAAGCTTTGCATCTGGAAGCGTTGAACGAATTAATGTCGACGTAACTTCAAGAATTTTTCCAAACCTGCGAAAAGGTTTAATGTCTGGCAGATCTGGGAAAAGCTCTTTCTCGAGTTTTTCTGTCAATTGAATACTATCCGGCAATTGCATTAGGAGCCTCCCCAAACGTATCAACCCTCGCTATAACCTTGATACTTGCATCTTCACCAATTTCTTGGAATGAAAGTACAGGAGTCATGGGCATTGTTGACTCGATAATTTTACGTAAATACCGCCTTACATCTAAGGATGTAGAAACCACGCATGGAATATGTTCAGGTACCTTATCTTTAATCAAAGCGATTATGTGTTGCTCATCTTCCGGCTCAAGTGCACTATAAGCGCCAACCGCCGACTGACGTATCGACTCTCTAATCTGATTCTCTATTCCATCCCCAATTAAAACCATAGGAATCCAGCCTTCAGCGACTGTGAACTTGCGTCTTATATGCCTTCTTAAAGCAACACGTACATATTCTGTGAGCATAATGGTGTCTTTCTCTTTCGATGCCCACTCAACCAAGGTCTCAAATATTGTTCGAAGATCCCGAATAGAAATATTTTCTTCCACAAGGCGCTGTAGTATCTCAGTGATTTTGCTTACTGGTAAAAGCCTCTGCAGCTCTTTAACTAGCTCTGAATAACGCATTTCCATCGAATCCATCAAATAGCGTGTTTCCTGCACCCCGATAAATTCTTTGGCGAAATGTAGTACCGCGGTCTCAACAATGTAGTTGATAATTTCATTGCCTTGATAAAAAGTTGTCCCACTAGCGCTTATCTCGTCAGCATGTTCTGATGAATACCAGTAAAGCGTTTGCTGATTGAAAACCAGTTTACCTTGTTCGCCTTCTAGTCCCTCGATTTTGGCTAATGCTAAAATCGTTTGTCTCGGAACATGCAGCGTTAGGATCGGCTCCTGATAAAGGAAGAGTTCAATATCTTCGTTTTTGCCATTTTTTAGCATTTGGATCTGAATTTCAGGTATAGGTAACCCAAGGTTTTCGAACAAGTTCCAACGAAGACTATGCAGTGATTTAACGATATTTTCTTGTGGTATTTCACTGCCAACTGCCAGCATAAGCGGCATAGCACCCGGCGTCATTTCTTGGTCTGTAGAGTCTTCTTGCCCCGATTGAGAAACAAACCCTTGGTTTTGTTCTTTGGCAGAGTTTTTCTTCATAATCCAGAAAGACGCGCCCAACACAGCCAACCCGAGTGGTGCAAATACAAACCATGGGAAACCTGGAATAATCGCAAAAACAAACATCACTGCAGCAGCCATCTGCAAAGAAGAAGGTTGACGTGACACTTGTTCAACAAGTTCATTAGCTAGGTTGCTTTTTGTCTCTCCAGGAACACGTGTGACGATTAAACCTGCTGTAATGGAAATAAGGAGCGAAGGGATCTGAGCAATCAAGCCATCACCAACCGATAATATTGCATAGGTATTAACTGCTTCTGATGCAGACATATTATGTTGCAAAACACCAACCGCAATACCGCCAAATATATTAGTTAAAATGACAATAACACTAGCAATGGCATCGCCTTTAACGAATTTCATTGCTCCATCCATAGCACCGTAAAGCTGGCTTTCTTTTTGTACGACGGAACGCTGGCGTTTTGCTTCTTTGGCATCAATGATCCCAGCACGCATGTCACCGTCAATACTCATTTGTTTACCGGGCATACCATCGAGCGAAAACCTTGCGCTTACTTCAGCTACGCGCTCTGAGCCTTTCGTAATAACAATAAACTGAACTATCGTAATAATGGCAAAGATAATAATACCAACAGCAAGATTACCTCCCACAACAAAATCACCAAATGTGTAGACTATTTCACCAGCATCATGCTGCAGTAAAATCAGTCGACTAGTACTGATGGTCAACGCCAAACGATACAAAGTCGTTATCAATAACATTGATGGAAATGCCGAGAACTCAAGAGGATCTCGAATGTATATTGCAATCATCAGTAAGATGATGGACATGCCAAGGTTTAGAGCGATCAATACATCGACTAATGTCGTTGGTAATGGCAGAATCATCATAAAGACGGCAACAACCAACATGGCACTTAAAATAACATCTTGCCTACCAGCCACTTTAGCCAGCCAACGAGTTGCGATTGTCATAACTTATTCTCCCCTGCTAATTGCATGAGAAACTCACGTTGTTTTTTGCATACCTCAAACCAAAGCCGTGCATCAAACTTAGGTGGACAGTGTGTACTTATAAAAAGTTGATTTTTGATGGTGAACAGGCGCTGAGGTAGACCTTTAAAACGTTCAGGTTGGTTTCTCTTTAGCGCCTTTCCCAAGTCGAGGTTATTGATGTCAATTAACCATGAAGTCAACATTAAACGATCGTCAATAACTTCTAGTCTAAGACCATAAGGGGATTGATGTATCTCGAGGATCTCAGCTACCTCTGTATGAGGAAGCCGAAGTAAAGAAACCAGTTGCTCTACGTTTCTTAACACTTGCAGGTCCATAATCACTCCTATTTTGCCTATATAGACATAATGGCGTGATTTGAGTCTGGAAAGTATCAGGTATACACCTGATACTTACTCCTCGCTCTATTTATGGGCTTTTAGCTAATTGCGTATTTTGCTATGGATTTTACGAAATCATCATAGATTTTATACCACTCACTCTCTTCGATGGTGTTACCAGTTAGGCTTTGAGCTACCGCAATTTCTTCTTCTCGTGTTTGCTTATAGCGACTATCAAGCTTTTCGGTCGAAGCCCTAGCAGCATTGATAAGCTCTCCCTGTAATGCCTGTTCTTGCTGCTCAATGGACATATTGGTAAAGTTGAGCGACCTACCACTGTCTTTTATCGAATCTCCAAGCAATTCAACTAATCGACTATTGTTTGTTCTCTCTTCCAATCGTGTTAGCGCTTCATCTATACGCTGCTGAGTCATTTTCTCTCTAGTTCTTTGGTTTGCGTCGTTCATGCCTAAAAAGTTGCTAGCCGCAATAAGGTTGATCATTGTCCTAGCAAAGAACCCACCGACAGACATAGCACCGAGGCCAGCTAGAGCGGCAATTGCAATTGCAATACCTCCTGTGCCGACGATCGATATCACCGAAATCGCAGCAACTGCAGCAGCGCCAATTGATATTGCTGCAGTTGTAGTTATGGTAAAGGCTCTGGCTTTCCAATTCATTTCCGACCATGTATTTTTAGCGTCTAGCCAAGCTCGTTTGATCATTCCTGTTTTATTGGTTTCAAAACAATCTCGAGAAAGCGTCCCTACATCTTGTAGCGCTTGGCGCTGCATCGTATAAGTGGCCATGGCTTGAGCTCGGTCTTTAAAACTGCCTTGGCCGATTATTCCCCTCATGAGAGCATTAACCATTATTTCTGTGGTTCTGTGTTGTGTCACTATAGTCGCAGCTTTATTTTCAGACCATGTTTGTATAACACTAAAGAGTACTCTTGCCATTGGCTCAGCAACAGCAACGCTAGGCATCAATACAGAAGCAAGGCCTCCAGCACCATTTGCCATAAGCCCACCTCCGGCAAGCCCTTTCATTGCAGCAGCCACATAAGGCGCACCTTGGGCAAGATTCAATAGCGCGATCATCTCTGGAGTCATAGATAAAGATTCTTGATTAGGTAGAAACTCTCGGCGACCTTGAAGAATATCTTTTACCTGATTTTCTACCGTACCTGTACTCCAGATAGTTGTTGCCATCGCAGCGACATCCGAACCAAAAAGAACACTGTTACTAGTTACGATCTGGAAAACATGATTTAAATTACCAGCGAGAGCTTGTGACTCTAATGGATGAGACATCGCCCAGCGATGCAAATCGACCAATGCCTTTTTGACACCTTCACGACTAATCTCTACTTTACCAGAGACTGATGATGCAAAAAGTGATAGATAGGCTTCTTTGTAACCATTTATGCCCGCTTTAGCCATTTGTCGATCGAGAAGCAGCATATTCATATTGGGCCGATAATCACTCGATAAATTACCAGTAACGTTTTGTTTGACCCAAGCAGACCAAGACTCTAGGCTATTTCCACTATCACCAGGATAATCCTTTTCTTGCTCTATCTTGCGATCAAACCTTGTTAACTCGAGTAATTGCTTTTCATACTCGTAATCAAGAAGTCGGATATCATCATTCAGTGAATCTATCTTAGACTTAAGTGGAGCAAGCTCTTGCTGATCTAAATCAGTTTGTAGTTTATTTCGCTCCTTAACCAACTCTCTGACTTTCTCATTGTTTGTCTTCAAAGAGGGTAAGAATGTGAGGAATCCTTGTAGATTAAGTCGTTGCCTTATAGAGACGATCGAGTTATCTAACATAGTGTCTATGCGAGCCAGTTTATTGCTCAAAAGTACTTTTGTATCGTGAACTTGTTGGACAGCATCACAGTGTAATTTTAGATCCTTGAACTGATCTCGCTGTGCTACTGTATCTTTAATTACCGATTCTACTAGACGTTCCGTTTCACTGCCGACTAATTTAGCGTCAGGTAAAAAGGCCTCGAGGGCTGAGACATAATTTTCTAATGCTGACAGTTTCTCTTCTATATAGTCAGAATAACGTGGCAGATTTTTGGTTAGATTATCTGCTAAACGTCCAGCTTCTATATCTGCATAGAGATCAATCCCAGCATGATTGTTGTGTTCGAAAGTGATGGTATTTCTCTGATCTAGCCACGAAGCATGATGTTGAGCTTGTATAACACTTTCAGCGCGCTGACGTATATCATCGCTTGGGGAGCTTTGTAACAGCTCGTTTTTTAATGAGTCACTTAGGTCAAGATCGTCATAATCATCAATTTTGTCTGGAATTAATGTGTTATTTTTTGCAATCAACCATTGCTGTCCAGTTGTCGCCCACAATGTTGCAACAAACTGATCGTCTTGGTGAGAATCCACTTTTATGAACTGCTTGAAATCGCGTTCAAAAACGCTTGCATTTTGACTTAGTTTACCTAGTTTACCCGTGAGATCTAGACGCTCATCTATACCATTACTCTCCTTTCTCAACTGACTTTGGCTTTGATTTAAGGCATCTGTTATCAGTAAAATAGCACCAAGCTGTGCTTTTTGTTCTGCTTTGGGAAACGCGGTTTTTACATCGTCGGCCAAATCAGGCATTTTCTCAGCAAGTAGTTCAGAAAGTGTTCTCAAATTAACCACTGACATATCCGAAGCATACTGAGCAAGTTTTTCTGGCAAACGTTGAATTAACCCTTTCTTATCTATTGATTCAGAGTCTACAACAAGGTCAAAACATAAGCGTTTTAATTCGGGAGTCATTTTCAATTTAAGATCCTGTGAACATGAGGAGTAAAACTGTTGGAAGTTTTTATACTCATTGGAGTTAGCCTCCCAAACTGTCCGGTAATTATCGACTAAGGTCTTATTTTCGCTGAGTAGTTCAGTCTCCAAACCTAAGAGTTCACTGAATTGTTTCACTTGATTAGACTCGGTTTCTGTCAAATTTTGAAATGCATGTTCTATAGCTTGTAACGCTTCGCGAAGTTGCGCTACGTTGGCGGAAAATGCGTCTAGATGTTTCCTGACACTAGTCTCTGGAAGCGGTTCATCAAACAAGTCACAAAGCGGCTCCAATTCACCATATGGAGCAGAAGCTTTGAGGATATTGTTGTATGTATTCACTTCTTTTTGAAGCTGTTTCATAGCATCCGTTTCACTGTAAAAAAAACTGCTCATATAAGATAAGGAACTCGGCACTGGTAAAATACGAGGAGCTTTACATTCAAGGAGCTTATTTCCTTGCTCATCTAGACAAGAAGATAGAGAAGCCTCACACCCTAGTCCTACACTCTCTGTTAAGTTCGATTCTACGGACTTGTCAGTATTTGAGTTAGTAACTTGATCCTCTCTAGCTGACCTGTTCTTCTCGATGGAGTCATTCATTAATTGTTTGACTACTCGGACACTTAAGGGTTTCCTTCCGCTGAGATCCATTTGCTCAGCAATCTTGTTAGCTACCTCTTCACTATGCTCATGAGCTAGCGCATTAATAAACACACACAGTACTTTTTGGTTTTCTTCCGTTTGACTACGAATAAAGTCTTTGACCGCAGGTAAATTATTAAGCAAAGGTACGTTACTAATCCATTGCAATACCTTTTCTGCAAAACCCAATTGGGCAGTTACAACTATAGGGTTGCCTGCACGGCTATCTGACAAAACAAGGGGGTTATCGCTGGCACCCTGCGTAAATTGGTTAAGTTCAATAGTCATGCTTACTACCTCTCAATAGAATAACATCTTCACTTGTAAGCTCTTGCAAGTGGAATAAACTTTGTAATTCTTCATACCGATTTATCACTTCTGTCAGTTTTGTAGTAATTTCTTCTGTATTTTCAACGTTTTCTAGTCGCGTAACATAGAGTATTACCTTACTGTGATCTTCAAAGTAGATGTAACCAGCATTAATCTGATGGAGCTTGTTGTTTACCAATAATGCTTGCTTTAGAAGCATATCCTCATGTTCTGGTTCAATTTTGGTCAACAGACATGTCACAATCCAGCCTTCGCTTTTTGGCCTAATGGAAATAAGAAGATGACTGTCGAGTAACAACATACATTGATTAGACTGATCAAATTCAAGCGGTAAACCTAGTTGCTCACCAAGTCTATTTAGTGCTAATTCATGATTCATATGCGTTTTCTCCCAAGCTATTAATTAATCATTCCATCTGTCTAAAAGCTCTAGCATTGCTTCCTGAACATGCTCTTTTTGTTCTGGGTCGCGGTAACATGCTGTTGACATAACTGCCATCAAGTCTTTCCATCGACGCAGGAAAATGACCTTACGTTCGCAAGCCAAACCAAGTCTTTCGATTATGACCGACAAGGCATCGGGATAAACCCACGACTGTTCAAGTAATTCAATTGTTATGGACATAACTGATGAGTGCTCTAACTCCATAGCACGAGCTAAAGCGCCGCAATGATCTTCAAAAGTCAAAAAAAGCAGTAATCGTTTGAGATCCTTTATTGCTGCGGCGACCATAGTCATATCATCACGCTTTTGACCCTCATCAAGTGGTTCAGACATAGAACGAATAAGAATACGGATGTATTGACGTCGATCTCGGTGTTGTTTGAGTAACTCAAACCAATGAGCTAAGCCTTGCTCACCTCTTTTAGCGTTCTGATACAGCAACCGAAGTGCTCTAAGGCCTTCTTTATCAATGTTCATACCGTGAGAAGCTGCGATAATTTCAAGCTCAATGCCTTCTTCATCCAATATTTCTCTCAAACGTGCTTTTAGCTCTTTTTTCATTGCCGAGGATAGACCTTTAAAGCTGAGTAAAGAGGTCAAAATCAATGCAACTTTGCCTTTATCTAGTCCTGACTGGTCTAATGCAGTGAAAATCTGGCTGGCTGTTTTAAATTGAGACAATTGCTCAGTCATACGATTGATTGACTCCAACGCCATCTTGTCCATTTGCTGGAGAACCTTTTCCATTCCGTTAAGCATCAAATCTTTAGGCTTATTCTCTAGATTGAGCTTTTTCATCATGCTGCTTAAACCAAGGCTCAAACCTTCCATTGTTTCTTCCAAAGCTTCTTGCCTTACTTCAGCAAGCGCTGCACTAGCAAGAGATGCTGTCGATTCAGTGGCCACTGCTGAATTGGTTTGAGTTTGTGAAAAAGCATGAAGTTCCGCGTGTATGTTTGCATCGACTCTCATTGTTAATCTCCACTGGCAATCTGTTGTAAAGCTTTATTTTCTGAGAAAGAATCAAGCAAAAGTTGTAATTGCAAATCTAAATCTAATCGGATTACCAAATACTCTGACGAGAGCTCGGCTTGAGCGCCATGCAGTTCAGATTTGACTTTAACGTTTAATTGCTCGCCAAATACGTCTTCCATCACTGAATAGCGCTCTTGTGGAACAAAAAGTGTTAGGTCATGTTGATTGCTCATGAGTGCAACCTGATCACTTAGTCTTTTGATCATAAACTGACTGATATCTTGTGTGCTCGACCATTTTTCTATCACGATTCGCATCTGTTGACGGATTCGCTCTTTAAGGTTGTCAATCAAGCTTCGTTCAACTTTTTCTTTGTCTAGCAACCAAGTGACAGCGTCACTAGTGGCTCTTTGCTGAGCTTCTTCTTTCCACGCTTCCTGTAATCGTTGAGCTTCTTTATATGCATCCTGTATGATTTTCTCCGCCTGGTCATGCGCTTGGTCTCTCTTTAACCTTGCACGACGCACAATTGCAGCGATTCGCGCACGAGCTTTAGATTCACTTTGAGAAGAGTGAATGGCAGAGTTGATCGCTTGTCTAGAAACTGTCTCTCCCACTTTTGTAAGCTCACAGCATGTCGCTGAAATAAAAAATGGCTTCATAAGAATCTCTCCAATCTGAACATCCAATTAATAACGTCCTCTACTTCGATTTCAGACAATTTAATAGGAGGTTCCATTATGGGTAAGCTAAGTGACAAGATCCCCGCAAAAGGATGACCTCTCCAATAGTGAAACAAAGCACTCGCAGAATAATACTCAGCTTTCGATAACATATTATCTGGTAACCACATGGGTGGATGCGTTGCATGTGGCCATAATGCAATGAGCTGATCAATCTGCTCCTGACTCAGCTTTGTCTGCATGACCTCTCTATATTGACTATCCCAAATATACTCAGGGCAGTTCTGGCTGATTAAGCCAGCAGCGATCAGCAGCAGCGGAAGTTTATTCATCACTGCCAACCATTTTTGAATGACGTCTAAATCTTCTATCAACCAAACACCTTCCAAACCAGCGCGGCTTAATATTACGTTATCCAATCGTTGTTCAACTAAGCTATTCGTTGTTATTAGGCCTTCACAATGGTCGAGTTCAAGTTTCTCCCACCACTCAGAATGCAGTCTGGGGCTTATATTCCGAATGGTTTTGTTCAACTGAATAACGTCTATCGCCATAGTTAATCTTCCCTTCTGCGTCTTATAGCTAAACAGGCAACACCCGCTATAAACACACTTCCCAGACCAACGGTAACTGGCGTTTTATTTGCAGCAATCCAATTTTGAATGTCCCCCCAGCCAGAAGAAGAGCTCGGTTGCACTGTAGGTTGGTAACGAAAATCAGCAGGTTGTAAGAACAAACTGATGTTTTCGTACTGAAGATCAGGAACTGCATTTTTTATCAGATTACGAATTTGTGTTTCAGAACTGCTTAAGTTGGCTTCTGGTGAATACTTTATATACACAGCAGCAGACTTATCAGTTATGTTAGAGTGGCTAGTTGACGTACCTTTAACATTTTGTGCAATAGAAACACGCGCACTAATCACACCATCCATATTTGATAATGTTCGCTCTAGCTGTTGCTCTTTCAAATAGCTCATTTTCGCTTCTTCTTGAGCAGGAGAAGAAACCAGTTGCCCTGATGGGAAAAGCTGTTCAATATCAACGTAATTCGCTTTTGGGTAACCATTTTGTCTCAACAACTCTACTGCATTGATAAACTGATCTTTTTCTATTTTGAGCGTTACTTTGCCTGTTTTAGCATCGATATCTGAATTCACGTCGATGTGATTAAGCATCAATAATGCCACCATTTGGTTGGCTTCTGACTGAGGTAGGTTTTGGTACAACTCAACCTTACACCCGGTTAATAGAAGCGCTAAAATTAAAGTTAGCCATCTATATTTTTTCATTGCATTGTCACCAATTTATTGATCGACTGAGAAAGACTACCTGCAGTTTTAGCTGCTAGGTCCACTTCTATTAGCGATCGTGTAACTAATTTCTGGCTCTCAATAGCTTGCTCTGGTGATATACCTACTGAGGCCGCAGAGTTTGGCTGCGTATCAACTAATGCACTTAATCTTGATGTTTCGTTAGCGTCCTGTTTCATCATCTGGTTAAATTTGTCCACTAATACTTCGTCTGGGTTGACTGTCTCAGTGGTTTTTTCCAGCGTGTTGCCTACTGCTTTTGCAATTGCACTAATCTCCATCACAACCTCCGGTTATAAGTGAACATATTGTGTTTGTGTCGACACTGTTTGAAGACGACAAATAAAGAAACCGTAACCCCTCAGCTCTAGGTGTATGTAAGCCATTAAGTGTTCGTATTGCTTGAGATCTTTTGTCCAATGCAAAATAAATCAAACTGGTACAAATACACCTGTCTTCCTCATCCTCAATTAAATTGGGGAACGCTTCTAGAATGCTCAGAGCCTGTTTTTCTAGTCGATGATTAGCAGCTGCAATTGCTGCCTCAACAAGCAGTTGTTTATCTGTTCTTTTCATATCTTCGAAATAATCCCTTGTACCATGTCTTTAACAGCTTTTATTAAAGCACTCTCATAACCCATAAGATTCGAATATTGCTGTACTGCAAATTGAGCTTTCAGCATTTCATCCGGATTATTAGGATCGGCTTTAGACATCTTCGATTTTAAGTCTTGTGCAGACTGAGCCGATTTTAGAGACATCTCATTGATAATGGCATTGAGGTCCATAACAAACTCCTATCTTTTTCCTGCACGTAAATCAGAGGGGCTGCAGTGATAGCGTTTTTTAAATGCCCCTATAAAGTGTGAGTGGCTACTGAAACCTGAATCAAACGCGATATCTGCTATCTTTCGGTTTGTTTCCAGAATCGTTTGCTTTGCATAACTTAAGCGTTGCTCGGTAATCCATGCCTTGGTCGACTGACCATAATATTTGTAAAATGCTGTATTTAATTTGGTCACATCCATCTGAAGTAATTCAGCATAACGTGTCACGGACCATTGCTCGTAAAGGTGTTTATTTACAAACTCGAATATCTTGTCATTAGGATCAGCATATCGATTCAATAAGTTTGAGAAATACGGCTTATCGATTTCTAGACAATAGGTAAAAACAAACCGAAGCATGACGGTCTTACTAACTGTGTGGAGCTGTTTAATTACATTTACCAACTCGTCAAATATAGGTACTGCTTTTACTGATTTATTTACCCTGTGATCATCAACATAGTTCTGATTAATAAGATCGGTGAGCAAGTGATAAATTTGGCATATTTCACCAGGGTAAAAAAAGATGCTCAGCCAGTCACTGCGGGAGGCTGCATGTATTTCAGCCTCCTCTGTCACCATGACTAGTTGGTTTGCGTCAATTTCTGTACGTTGACCTTGATAATCGATATGACCCTGTTTGTTAAACAATACGACTTGCAGTGCTTTCATATCAATGACCTTCTATTTCTTAGCTTAGGGTTAGTTTGCCAAGGTCAAGCAATATCTGGTATCAGGTCTTCACCTGAATTAGTGGGGTGGATGGGGACAGGAATGAGAAACAGAAAAATATTAATTAACTCATGAAGTATGTATAAGAAGGTCCCTAACAAATCAGGGACCTAAAAGCAAAATCATGCCATTGACTATTAACTTGTCAAAGGAGCTAGATAAGGTATCGAATCAAGCTCCCTCTTCATGGCTCTTAGTTGTTCAAACTGATCTTCTTTTTGCTTCAGTCGTTCCATTTGTTCTCGTTGTGGATCCATCTTAATTCGCAATCTTAAATTCTCTTCAGCAAGTTCTTTCGTATCTTTTTTGTGTAGTGCCTCTCTCATTGTCAGCATAGAATCACGAAAACTCACAGCAACCTCTGTTTTGTGAGCATCAAGCTCAGCTTTTGCCTTATCATGGTTAATCTTGCTACTGCCCAGATGAAATCCTAGCATTTCATTACCTGTGGCAGAGATACCGAGTCTCGCCATTTTAGTTGTTGATATAGCACTGGTTGCAGCACCTAGGCTTGATGGAACAGAAACCGTACCCGCATAAAGCGTACCTATTGTTAAACCTAATCTAAGTGTGGCTGAACTCGCTCGTGCCCAATGCTCTGCTCTTTCATCCTGCATTCCCATTTTATCCAAAAGCGCATAAACAAGGTTCGAGAGAGTATCTGACCCCATTCTTAAACCTTGCTCTCCGTTTTCCGCCTTACTCCAATTATGATATGCACACCCGGCATCTGAAACTGCAAGTGTTAATGCTATGCCTGCTGCTACGGTAAGAGGGATCCCTAAACCACCGCTAATGACAGTCGCCGCTACCGCTAGCCCTAATCCAGCACCAGCAATGACGACATTAAATAACTCTTTAAAAAACGTACTTTTAGCTACATCTACGCCAGCTTTTTCAGCTTGTTGATACAATTGCGCAGACTTTTCCATAAGTTCATGGGTGTGTGACAGATGAGAATCTATGAGAGATAGATCCTTTTCTTGCTTGGCAGAAACTGCGGGGTCCAAGTATGTTGATAAAGGCACTTGGGAAACATCAAATTTATGAAACTCAGTATCTTTTGATACATTAGCATCACTATAACTATTGACTTGAGATAGTCTAGAATTCGCGACTTCTAGAGGCATAACCATTAATTTCGCTCCTATTGGTTATATTGGTGAATTTCATCCAAAAGCGACTGAGCAAGTTGCCTTATCTCAGGCTGCTCTGGTGACAGAAAACTTTGCTTAATACTTGTTCGGAGGGCATCGGATGCTTCGTTTGTTCTATCAAGTAATAGATAACACTGGCCAATCCTAAACGTAACTCCAGCATCACATGCATCCATCAAAGTAGCGTAGCCGTAAAATATCAATGCATTTTCAAATTGCTCTAGCGCATGTAACGTCGAGGCTAATCCGAATATATATTCCCTACGCCACGGATTATTCATAACAAGATATGTGAAATGCGTTATAGCTTCGGCCATATTGCCGCTGTAATACTTATCCAAAGCGTCTTTGTAAATATTCACTAAAGCTTCTTCATCGATATTATTCAATTGAGCGAGTGTTTTATGTCCATTAATAACACTATCTATTGATTTTTTTAATCGATTGATATCGATAGAAAAAGCATTGTTACTTATCATAGAATCTCCATTGTTTGGTGAGAGCATCATTGACACGATACTCTCATATTAGTGTTGATATTAATTGCGTACAGCTGAAGTTAACTTTTCATTTAGCTCGACCAAATCCTTAAGCATCGCGTTCATCTGTTGGACTATCTGACGAGCCTTTTCAACTAACTCATTTAATGCTTTCATATAGTCTTGCGCATTCATCGCTTTAAAATCGCCAGCTATCTTGTCCATTTCAGCATCTCTAGTGATCGATGCGGAGGCCATAGTGCCAGCAGCTTCAACACTTTTGCTCATTGCTTGGCTTAAGTGAGTAGCTGCCTCTCCTATTTGGCTGGTCCCACCAACACCAGCTATCCCAATAAACCCGGATAGCGCTTGCAAAATTCCAGCTGAAATACCTGAATCTTTTGCTCTCTCTATGCCATCCCTTTTATCATTTAGTGACGCTTCTTGGATGTCATATTGCTGAGATCTTTGCTGGGCAGAATATTCCCTCATTAGCTGAAGAATTTGATTTGTTATCTTTGCTAGCTGAGTACCAAGCTCGTTGATCTGACCGATCATGTCTTCTATGTTACTTTCAGTTGGCACTGAGGATGTAGAAACGGATGGTTTCGCTGACTCAGTCGCTGTGAGCGTATTCGTACTCAAAGTTGATAAATTTCCACTCATAATAATTCCCCTTAACTAAACAGATGCATTGATAATGCGAGTTTGTAACAT
Source organism: Vibrio sp. Of14-4 (assembly GCF_022347625.1). Classification (NCBI taxonomy): domain Bacteria; kingdom Pseudomonadati; phylum Pseudomonadota; class Gammaproteobacteria; order Vibrionales; family Vibrionaceae; genus Vibrio; species Vibrio sp. Of14-4. The sequence continues at coordinate 140,892 of NZ_JAKRGI010000010.1, forward strand.
TGCTGATTCATTGATCACCTTAGTGGCACCATCAACAGCTTCGCCCGCTTTAGCCAGTTCACTACGATTTCTTTCATTGACTTGTTTTTTGTTCTCACCAAGCCAGTCATAACAAAACTCCATGAAATTCTGCTTAATAATGAGATCTTCAATTTGTTTCTGTAGTTTGGCTTTTTCAATTGTTATCACACCGTTAGTGATTGCTTTACCCGCACCAGCAGAAGCTCGAATCAACTCCAATGATGTATAGGTACAAGCTTTGATAGCACGGCTTATAACTTCGTTACGAACCGCTTTGACCGCCTCTTTAGTAATCTGTTCAGCAGTAACTTGGCCGCCTTTCTCCATCGCCGAAACGGCAACTTTTTCTACTGCTTGGCTGACAAATTTTTCAATTGCACTTTTGCTAAAAGCCTCTGTCAGTGATTGGGCGATGTGCCCACCTTGCTCTGCGACCTGTTCAATCGCTTGAGTTGCTCCTTTCATAAGCTGCTCTGCAACCTGCTCTGAAACTTGCTCCGAGACTTGGCTGCCTATCTGCTGGGCAATATTTGCCACTTCACTAGTTGAGCCTTTGCCGATACTTTCAACTAGCTTAGGAGCAGCTTCTGTCATCGCGGTTTCGGTACCTTTAGCAATAGAGCGTGTTGCAGATATAGCGCGCCCTGCTTGGAAAATATCCAGAGCCATACCAACTACCTCGGCTCCTAATTGAACCTTACCGGCAACATCAATAACCTGTTGGCATTTCTCTTTGTCTGCTCCACATAGTATCGCTGTTTCGGCAGCGGCTTTGACCATGCCAGCGATCCCTGCGGTAAGGTATGCGCCTCCACTGGCCATATCCATTGCACCACCGACCACATCGCCAACCGCAATACGTGCTGCACCTTCGATAAGCTTAAACACACCAATGACAGCCTCAACAGCACCGACTATCCAGTCAAATATGGCACCAAAAATACCGCCTTTATGGGCTTTCTCCGATTGCTCAATATGCTTTGCTAATTGCTCTTGAAACTCCTTTACTCGTTTATCATTTAACACCGCCTGAGTATCTGTCTTTAGCTGGCTTGATTTGGCCAATGCTTTTGCGGTATCGGTAAATACTTCAATACCAATACTGGCGACGAGAAGAGCAATGTCACTCATAGATGCATGCTCGATATGACTTACAGAAACTTTCTGGTTTGTCACACGTTCAAGTGCTTGGTTTGCCTCTTCTAAGCTAACTAGTTGGCCCTTATTTGGTGTATGCTCTAGCTGTGTAAAGGAGCGAGAATCCGGTAATCGCGCTCGTATTTTAGGAGAATCCACACCTCCAAGATCAAATGAAGGCTGCACTGCGAAATTATTATCAATATTGATATTACTGCTCATAACAGACCTCCTGCGTCAAATTTGCTAACGCTTTGTGAGAATTATCTTTTACATCCGCCCATACACCTTCACCATGACAGTCACATATCCGCAAGGCTGCTTTATATGATTTGATGGCATAAGCTATATTGCCAAGCGCACCATAACTTTTTCCGGCATAATAAGGGCTGCGTGGATCTTCGATGTTAACGATTCCAGCTCGGCCAAAACAGAATATGGCTTCTTCATGTTCTCCAAGCTGTTGGCAACAGGTACCAAGGGAGAAAAAGTAGTCAAAGTTCCATTGATCAATCTTCATCAATAGGTAGAAGATACGCTTTGCTCCCTCATAGTCTCCATAATTCATGAGCTGAGTGCCATATCGATAAAGAATATCTAGATCTTTAGGATTGATATCAGCCAACATTTTCAGAGAGCCACCTTGCTGAAGGAATGTTTGCAAAGAAGAAAAATCATTCGCTTTCATAATTTTCCTCCTATCGAATGCCTTGGAAAATAGTGTCACAAAGCTGTTTGATCATGGTTTGTAAGCTACTGATCAAACTGGTGATCATATTGGCATTTTGTGTCAGTTTTTGTATTTTTAGCTGTGCCTGCGTGACGAAATCAGAAGCACGATTTGAAACGGTTTCTAGTGCTGCTTTGACAGCTTGAAGTTTTCCTTGGTCAAGGTTAGGACCATTTTCCTGAAGATATTGGTCGATAGATTTACCACTTACCTTAAACCCATTCTGTTTCATGTAATTAATCACATCTTCTGGAAGCTGACGGGTCGCTTTATCACCTTCTTTAGCCGCTTCGGCAATTTTTTCATCCACGCGGTTTGCCATTTCTTGAGCATCACGTGTTACTCGAGATTTAAGTTGCATCTCTTCAAATTTTTGTTGACCCAATGCAAAGACAGTACTCATAAAGTCATATAAGGTGGCAATGCCAAATGAGAAGAATCCACCATCTTTTGATTCTGATGTGTAGTCATTCTTAGGGCCGTTTACTTCATGAATACTTGGTCCAGTGTTGCTTGAAATATATTCGCTCATAATATTTACCTCAAATTAATAAGTTTGTTACTACAAGCTGGGGTGTAAATTTGGAGTTCACCATTTATCATCTCAGTTTGTTGTTCCATTCTAACGTTTGAGTAAAGCGATTATTCCTAATGTTTACTGGTACCTTATAACTCTGGTATGACCAGATAAATGAGATGTCTTAAAAACTGACATAAGACATATAAAAAAACCGACACAATGTTTTCTTGTGTCGGTTATAAAAATGAAATGCTTTGTAATATGATATTTATCACTATTACATGTATTTTTTCATGCCTTTTACTTTTCGCACTGTGGGCTGATCGTCAGGTTTAGATGCTTCAGTTTCTCCTAAAGCCATAAAACCTTGTTGTAACGCTTTAAAACCATCTTCTATTTGCGTCACTTTTTTCATTATTTCTTTTTGGGGTGAAGACATACCCTCTGGGAACATCTGATTCAGCTTGTTAAGCTTTTCCCTAGCATCTGGATCATGATTAGCTCGTCCCATTAATTCTTGAATCTCTCCTTGTAGTGATTCAAATTCCTGAATTTGTTCAGTAAGTGCTCCTCTGCGGTCATTTAATGCATTCATCACAGCTTTCATATCTTCAAATGCGTCCATAATTACCTCCTATATAGGGTCTAATATTCTTACTTATAACGTTTCGCTAAAATGCCAATAACATCTTTTGCAGCGTCAATCGCTCCATTTAATGTTTGGATATTTTTATGTGGTTCATTACTCAGATCTGATTTGGTGCGATCCAGCTGACTAATCAGAGCATCTTTGATTTGCGGATCATTTTTTAAACATGTCTCTAGGTTTGTAATACGTGCCATAGTGCCTCCTACTTATAAAATGAATGGAATATGGATGACTTCACCATCGCGGCTTAAGTCCAATCCTTTTAAATCGATATGACTAACAACATAACCATTTTCCAGCTTGCTATTGATTTGTAGACGACTGCCATTGCTTAGCTCAACAAATGGGTGACTTGCATTACCGCCAAAACTAACGATCTGGCCAGATAGATAACGAGTTAAATTGTCCCTAATAGGGATATTCTCAAATCGAACATCAACAACTTGACCTGTGTTAACCATAAGGTCTTTGTTGACTTGGTATATTTGGCTACGAACATCATCATTTAGTTGGCCAGTAACGAGTATGCTTTCTTGGCGACGCTCAACCATGACACCATTCAATAAATTATGCTCACGTAGCGCACTAATAAACTTATGAACATATCCGCCCATGTCATTCGCCACTTGCCAATGCTTCAACCCTTGAATCTGTTCCAACTCTGTTGTGACCTTATCCCATTGATCACCCGACTGAATCGCCCCTGAAATCCTAACTTCACCCATACGACGAGTTGGTGCCACATGTATATTCTGGTAGCCATTCGCACTTAAAATAGACTCGACGCTACCGACTAACTTGTCCGTACATACTGCTTTAGCATTAAAGCGAATGGAATGTTGCTTAAGTCCCTCTTTTAATTTGGCCATTGAGGCTGAGTTATCACAATATCCTGTGAGAGTCACAATACCATCCGCTCCCCAACTCGCGTCTACCTGATGCAGTGCAGGCACATTGAGCTGACTTTGTAGCCATAACCTAGGGTTAAAGACAGGTACCGTTTTAACCGGAAGCATTAGCACAACTAACATGGTTACCAGAGCAAACAAACTGGTTGCAAACAAAAAGATATTGCTCAAACGGCCAGATTTTTTAGTGGAATGCGAAGGCAATTTTTGCCAAGTTAACTCTTGTTCACAGTGGCCTAAAATAAACCCGACCCCAGATAATTCTATGGGTTGGCCAAGAGGTAAGTACTCTGCAAGATTCGCTCTTTTGCCATTTACCCATGTAGCCACATTACCCTTCACCATCACTCCTTTATCATCAACGCTAAGGCTTATCGCATCAGGTTGATCAATTGGGACCATGATGTCACCACTAGGCCCCATAGAAAGGTCGCCTGAAGGGAGTTTTAACTCTCTCCCTTGCATTGGGCCTGTGAGCCATAAAAGTTTAATACTTGCTTCCATGATAGGTCCTCGTTATTGATTAACGGGTTCAGCTTTGATTAGAAACAATCGCATTACGCTCTGCTTACTGTGATCAGTGCTTCTAAAAAGTCCGCCTACTAAAGGAATATCACCCAAAAGTGGAATTTTGTTCTCCACTGTATGATCTTTATCTTGAACAAAGCCACCGAGTAAAAGGCTTTCTCCCGTTTTTAACGTCGCCTGAGTTGCAATCTCTGAGTTTTCAACCTGAGGCAATGGGTCCTTATTACTCAGTGGTTTAGACTGCTGGCCATCTTGTATGTTAAGTGACAGCATCACTTTTTTATGATGGTTTTCATTAACAAGTCTGGGCGTCACTCTAAGTAGAGAACCCGTTGTTACAGATTCGAGCTTAGCGACTTTCTCACCTTCAACTTTGGTATAGAAAGTGACATTTTTATCTAATATTGCCTGAACATTATTCAAGGTCACGACTGAGGGCCTTGATAACACTTTTGCTTTAGAATTTTGTTGCAGGGCATTTAACCTAACCATGAAGTTACCTGTGTTACCAATTACCGTAGAGAAATTGTCACTACTTAGACTTCCTTGGTTGAACGATACACTCCCCCCACCAATCTTGGCAGCTGCGGACCAATCAATACCCAATTGATTGAAATCAGAGGTATCGACGTCAATGATAGTGACTGAAACTTCAATCATGGTTGGCGTAATATCCAATTGCTTGATCAAGGACGCGTACATAGTCATGTCTTGCTTGTTAGTTCTTACGATCACAGCATTTTGTCTTGAATCTGCCGAAAAACTTGTTGTTTCTTCTTTTGGCTGTGAGCTATCTTCTTGATCAATTTGCTTCAATACGGATACGACACCAGGTACGGTGACATCTTGGCTACGATAACGATATACATTGTCTGTTGCTGATGCGTACTTCAAAGGGAAAATACGCACCTCTTTCTGTGACTTAGCGTTTTGCTGCGAGTCAGTATCAAGCTGTTTTACAAATTTAGTCACAGAGGTCACACAGGCAGGCACACCATTAACCTGCAATGCATGAAGCCCAGAGATAGAGGTGACCTCACAAGCCACTTTATCCAAAAGATTGGCTTTGGCGATATAACGAACGGCTTGATCGTTAGAAAGAGACGTAAGAGAAACGATTTCATTGGTAACTTGTCTGGCTTTGTAAACATGCAACAAATCGCCGTCATAGTACCAAACTAAGCCGTAGCGCTGTGCCAACATGGTTAGAATCTGTTTAGGTGTTTTACCGTCTATCTGGCCGCTAAATGTGTCGGTAACTTGATTGCTAACATCAATGGGAATACCATAGTTTTTACCCACATCTTCTATAACCGATTTCAATGGTGTCCCACGACTGTAAAAAACAAAGGGCTCTCCATGCCATTGCACTGAGGATATAGGTGCTGCGTGAGCAAAGTTCATGGTAAAAAGCAACAACCAACATAATAACTTCTTCATAGTTTTTTCCTCCAGAGACGAGGTTTAGTGACGAGGGTTGATTTGAGCATATCTCTTTCCAAATAGTGGATGAGAGCTAACTGCAACTGTACTGACGTAGTAAGCTCTTTATCATCCAATTCATTTGGGTAGTACGACCACAAAATCCACTCCTCTCCACGCTGTTCAAGTGCACAGTCGCGCCCCTGTTCACATGCTGCCAACACAAGTGTCGCCTGTCTTAACCAACTGCGTTCGTTTGGAGGTGTTATCAGTATTCCGAACGTGAAATAGTACTCCGATGTAATACAACGAGCTAAGCGACCAGCGCAACGGGCTTGCCAATGACTATTTGCAGGCAAATCAGCCGTATCGATGTAATTCATTGCTAGTAAACGATCGAACATTGAAAACCTCTTTTCTGAATATGAGATCATTATCATTTGTTCAATGATTACTCGCTATCAGGTGAACACCTTAATCTGAAATTGATGCAAATCTACGCTTGTCATTCGACGGCAAAGGTGGACCTTAGGCAGTTATTCGCGCTATGGTAGAACTAGAAAAATGAATCTCTACGGCCTTAGGATTGGATATGAAAACTAGCTGGAACTCCTCTCTCGTAACCAAGCTCACCGTCGCATTTGTTTCTGTTTTTATTGGCTTATGGGTCCTAATTCAAATCAGCGCCTTTGATAACACCTATAAAGGCACTCTCAATCAAACACTCAAAAGCTATAACGAAATGGGAGAGATTCGATCTCAGATGAATCAAAGCTTGTTTCAACAAGCCATGGAAGATACACAGCAATTTGAACAGAGACTCGAGCAATTTAAAACGTTAAGGATTGATCCCAATATTGAACTGGTTGCCAGGCAATTTAATATTGGAAAACAAACTTTGGATATTGACCATAAAAAACTCTGGGCTCTGCAAACATTCGGTATTGCTGGGCAGCAACGCTATGTTGACTCCTTTATCATAGAGCCGAATAAACATGTCTCAATTTACTCTGCATCCGAGCGAGAACGGGAACATCAAGAGCAGAGAATTCAAGAGATTATTGACCTTGCTAAGCGTCCGGCCAAAGAGGGTTTTCGCTGGAGTGAGCCTAAGTATGACCGCGAACGCAACAGTGTTTACATTCTGCTGAGTTACACACTGGATCCCAATAATAGTTTGGCTCGTCAGGTTGGCTTTGCGATTAATATTGAAGATGTACTCACAGTTTCCAATGTCTATGCCAAAGATGACATCAATTTATTTATCACCCGAGATGATATTGTCCCTGTATTTGGTCAAATAGGAATAAATGACACGATAAAGAAAGAGTTGAAACAGTTTATTGACTATAACCAGAGTGCTAGTGCTGTCAAAGGTAAACCTAAGTTTCATCAAATCAACAACTTTTATGTGGTGAGTAAATTTATTGATGGCCCAAACTGGCATCAAATTTCGTTAATACCCAAGTCTAAAATTGAAAAGCTGGCCTATGCACCATTTTATAATGAACTTAAGTGGTCTCTCGTATCCTTCGGCCTTATGACCATTATTATGCTTGTCATATTGAGAAAGTCTCTTGCTAACCCCATTCGCAGTTTTGTAGACATCATTAATAGCGATCGACAGCCAACCTTCGATAGGCGCTTATCTGAATCCCGAAAAGACGAACTCGGAGACATTGCAAGGGCCTACAACATGCTACTTGATACAATCAAGTTGAGCTACGATGAATTAGAATCGAAAGTTGAGCTACGAACGGTTGAGTTAGCGCACGCTAAACAGGTCGCAGAAAAAGCAACGGCTAGAAAAAGTGAGCATCTTACGAATATTAGCCACGAAATAAGAACACCGCTTAATGGTATTATTGGTTCGTTGGAATTATTACGAAATACTATTTTAAGTGACCAGCAAGCTGATCTTAGAAACACAGCTTATACATGCGCTAAATCATTATTAAGCATTATTAATAACTTGCTAGATTTTTCGCGTATAGAAGCAGACCAAATTGAATTAAATATTAGCGATAACCCGCTTCTTAAAATCGTAGATGAGGCTATGTTAACCATACAGTCTTACATTATAGATAAACCAATCCAGCTAAAAACTATTGTCAGTTCAAACACTCCAGAAACCAGCTCATTTGATCCTATTCGCGTTAGACAAATCTTAGTTAACTTGTTAGGTAATGCGGCAAAGTTCACTGAGCAAGGTGAGATTGTTTTGTCTATTGATGTCATAGATAACCAACTATGGTTTTGTGTCAAAGATACAGGGCCAGGAATTCGAGAAGATAAGCTCAATGAAGTATTTGAACCTTTCCGACAATCTTCACAGCATCAGGTTGGAACAGGTTTAGGCCTGCCTATTTCACGTAAACTGGCAAATATAATGGGCGGTAGTCTTACAGTAACAAGTGAATATGGTAAAGGTTCAGAATTTATCTTCAAAATGCCTCTGAATGACCCTGGAATGCTTCTACGCCTTAAAGAAGCAGGTATTGAAGCACCTGAAGCACTTCACACACAGATTCAAGCATGGGGCGGTCATTGCATTTCCAGTGACTCTGATGCACTCAAAAGCGAAGAATTTCATTACTTACCTTGGCGTTTATGGAAACGACTATACGAACTGCAACATGGTATTTCCACACAAAACACGCATACAAATCCAAAAGAAATGATTCCATGGAAACTAAAAGTGTTACTTGTCGATGACGTTGAAACCAATCGTGACATAGTGAGCAAAATGCTGATTGAGCTGGGCCAAGAAGTGACATGTGCCAGCAGCGGAAAGATGGCGCTACAATACAGTGAACAGCATGTATTCGATTTGGTATTGATGGATATTAGGATGCCAGAGATCGATGGCTATCAGACGACCAAGCTTTGGCGAGAAAGCGAAACAACGCTAGATACCGACTGCCCAATCATAGCCCTGACTGCAAACGCTAATCCGTCAGAGCATGATAATTCGATAAACCTTATGAACGGCTACCTAACCAAGCCTGTCTCTATGAAAGAACTCGCTAAAGTGTTAGAGCATGCAGCAGAAATTCAAATAGATCGCGACATGCAACCAGACATTAATGTGGAATCAGACACTCCCATTATGGATTTTAATGAAGGCGAATTTACCCAACGCCTTACCAACCACTTTAAAGAAATGGCCAATGCTGCAAGGGAAAGCTTTGCTGATAAGAATTGGTCTGAGCTTAAAGACATCTTACACAATGTAAAAGGCAGTGCAGGACTTGCCGGTGCTTCCAATGTTTTCGATACGGTAAGCACTCTAGAGCATCAAATTGAAAGCGGCCAACAAATAACTGATGAAGAGTTTTCTCTGTTAATCAATGCTCTAGAAAAGTACAACAATAAATAACACGTTGGTTAGTTTTTATATGATTGCGGATTGTATTTACTTTAATTTTTATTGTTCTTTGATCACTTAATGAAAAATTAGATAAATAGAAAAACTTAATCCCGCACGCTTGGAATTTTTCATTCCATTCACTGGTTTTTGTGTTTACGATGGCAAGGTTTAGTTTAGTGGTAACGCTACTCGCGACTTATTGAGGTATTAGATTTAAGGAATTGTTATTAAAAGATTATTAGTGTTAGCGGGAGTGTTTGTCGCATTTATCACGCATGGTACACCTGTGAATTTAGAATATTGCTCAGAGACCGTTATTCAATCCAACAGATTGGAAGCTGGTCAAATGGTGAGAGTTCAGCAGGGAGAGCTAAGAGTCAACGTCTACAGACGGAGTGAGATGGAAGCTATTAAGGCAAAGAACCATGTGGGTAGTAATTTTGATGAAAAGTATCCTTCTTGGTGGCCTAAAGATAGATACCCGCTTAAATATTTTTCCGTAGCAGAGCGTTCAGTTGTTCCAGAGTATTTTGTATTTTGGGACCGCAGCCCTATAAATGGAGCGATAGTAACTCTGATTAGTCATGAATGGTATGATAAATCAGCAGACTTGAGTTATCTGGGTGACGGGTGGCAACCTGGCTTTATCGACTATGAAAACCAAGTATATTATGACACGACAGGTAGGCCTATTAAGTGGGGAGGGAAATCAAAGGGTTTGAAGTTGTCAAAACTACCATTGGTTATTCCTGACTATGAATATGACAAAAAAACAGGAAACATACGACTTCTTTGCCAACAAATCTCACAAGGAATTTAAGTGTACCAATAAAGACTTAACCGCTACCATTTTCACTTGGTAGCGGTCAGTGATTAACAATTAGCAACAGGCCTAAATACCCATCCTGTGCGCCCACTTCATTAAATCTGCTACGTTGTGTGCATCAAGTTTACGCATTATATTCATTCGATGGGTTTCTACCGTCTTTAATCCAATCAGTAACGCTTCTGCAATGTCACGGTTGCGTTTACCTTCGAAGATAAGTTTAAGCACTTGCTTTTCACGTGGTGTTAAAACGGGAATATCGCCTTCTTCAACCAGGCTTAATGCCTCGATGTGTTTGGCATCTAACGCGGGATCTAAAAAGTTTTTCCCCCTAGTGACACTTTTAATCGCCGCAAGTAACGTACTTTTTGACCCATTTTTGAGCACATAACCATTCGAGCCAGCATCTAAAGCTTCGCGGGCTTTCCTTTCCTCTTCAAAGGCAGTTAACACAATAATCATCATGTCAGGCCAGCGTTTACGTAATTGTCGTATTGCTTCTACACCAGACATACCAGGTAAATTGAGATCCATAAAAACCATATCTGGTTTGTGTTTCAAACACTCCTCATAGACGCTCAAACCGTCCGTCACAAAACCAACCAACTCCAAGTTAGGGTAAGGAGCAAGACAACTCTTTAAACCATCGAATATGAGATCATGATCGTCTACAACCAAAATCTTTAACTGAGTGTATTCACCAAATGTCATTGTCATCCTCCACATCCATAAACCGATAGGACTTAGATTTATTATAACTAAACGGTTATGAACTTATTGATGCTATTGATAGTTAATCTAACACTCAGTGGGAAGTTATCAAGAATGTTTTTCATTTAAGTGATGTAAATTGGTACCAATGATGAAAGAAAGCCGCAAAACGGTCAAACTTTAGACAATGGTTGGGCCTTCTTTTTGCATGATTGTAGTATTTGACATGTTTAAGCTGGCGTTGGAGCAAATAACGTTTAGGACATAAACACTTTAGTCATCACCATCATAGGATACATTCATTACTACTCGAAGTAGCTCAGCTACAGGTTCGAATAAGGATTCAGGAATTACCTGACCAGACTCAACTTGATTAAACAAGGCTCTTGCCAGCGGTACATTTTCTACCATTGGTATGGCGTGTTCTTCTGCCATATCTACCACATGAAGCGCCATATGATCTTGTGCTTTATCTAAAACCACAGGTAGAGGCGTTTCATCAGCTTGATAGTACAAACAGACTGCAATATGAGTTGGGTTTCGAACTATGACAGTTGATTTTTTAACATTTTGCATAAGCGAGCCATTTGCTGTTTCTCTCTGGAGCTCTCGGCGCTTTTGTTTAACTTCTGGGTTACCCTCAGTTTCCTTATATTCTTGCTTCGTATCATCTTTAGACATTTTCAACTCTTTCATTGTTTGAAAATGCACGAAGGCATAGTCTGCAACTGCAAACACCAAGTAACAGATTAAAAATGCGCCCCAAAGCCATTTCACCAGAGTGAAAGTCACGGTAACACCACACTCAGCACCGCAAGAAGGTAAGTATTGAAACATGTTAACATGTTGATGAAGTAGGTAATAAAAAACTACCGTCAAAACTAAAATTTTAAGTATATTTTTTAATAACGCGAATACACTTTTCATTGAAAAAATATTCTTAGCATTATTAATTATATTAATTTTATTAAAACTTGGAGTGAGGCTTTCTGATGCCCACACTGGGCCAGTTTGGGCCATACAACTGATGACCACTGTGATTACAAGAATAACAACCAGCCCAGCCATAAAACGGAGCATAATAAAAACAAACGCGGCCAGCACAGACTCGGCAGCAATCTTGATTGGAAGGTTTATCGAGTTGATTGAAATCTCGATCATCTTCCAGACTGCGTCCATCATTCCCTGCCCTTCAACGACAAAATAACCAAGAATCACCGCCATTTGAAGCCCTGTTACAATTTCAGTGCTTTTTATAACTTGGCCTTTTTTACGAGCGTCTTTTAGGCGTTTATGTGTGGGTTTCTCAGTTTTTTCGGCCATAGTTATCCCTTAATTAGCTGGAATAAAGTAGAGATTTTTCCTTCAAACTGATTGATTTGAGTAAGGTAATGAGAAAGAGCAAAATGCATACTTACCAGCAGTAGGAAAACAACCAGAATACTTTTGATAGGCATTGATAAGAAGAATACGTTGAGTTGCTCCACTGAGCGGTTAACAAGACCTAGACCAACGTCGACCAAAATCATTACAACCATCGCAGGCAAAGCGAAACTTAAACACATGTCTGACATCATTTGCCATTGCTGACCAATGAAGATAAGTAGCTCACTATTAAATGACAACACTGACTCAGGCGGGAGCGAAGAATACGACTGATATAGAGCAGTAAGCAGAGCGTTAAACCCTCCTGTCACCAGAAATAACACGCCTAGAACTTGAGTAAACAACATACCAAATATCGAAGATTGCAGTCCCATTAGTGGATTCAACACTGTCGACATTGAAGCGCCTCGCATGGTGTCGATGACAAAACCAGCCATATCTATTGCCCAAAAGGGGATTGCCGCACAAAAACCCACAATGAGGCCTATCAGTAATTCCTCACCATAAACCCAAATAAGTTCAACCAACGGCTTGGAAGAAAAATCAGCAGGATGGGCTTGCATCATAGGTATAACAGGAAGCGCGAACATTAAAATGAGCGCGTTACGAATAAGCCCACTTCCCATCGCCCCGCCTTTAAAAAGTGGCAGCATCAACATCATACCTAATGGACGCATCATGCATAGAGCAAGGATTGGTACATATTCATTCAGGGCAGACATCTAGCCTCCTACGTAACCAATTTGGTCAAAAGCGAGTCCAGCATAATTGAGCAATGTGCTACCCATCCAATGATAACTGACAGCTAAAGTAATACAGACAGCGACGAGCTTTATCAAAAACTGTAACGATTGGTCTTGAATCTGAGTAAGAGCCTGGAATAAACTGACTAGAATCCCTACTACTGACGCAACCAGCACAACTGGCATAGAAAGTATCAGCACAAGCCATAGTAATTCTGAGGTAAAGTGGACGATAACAGCTTCATTCATGAGAAAGACCCCATAAGCTGACCAATAAGCTTATCCCAACCGCCCATAAGTATAAAAATAAGTAGTTTGAACGGCAGAGCTATTGTCATTGGTGATACCATCATCATACCCATCGCGAGTAATATGTTGGACACAATTAAGTCAATGGCAACAAACGGCAGATATAACAAGAAACCAATTTTAAATGCTTCAATTAACTGACTTAAAGTAAATGCGGGTACCATGACAAGAAGCGAATCTTTGGACAGTTCATTTTGGTACTGTTCAGGCCAAATATCATGTCCTACCTTAGAAAAAAACTGAATTTGTGTTTCACTCGTGTTATGGCTTAAAAATTGGTGATACGGAGCAATTATCTGACTGGACACTTGTGTGAAAAGGTCAGGAGAGCTCCAATCTATAGGATGCGCTATTAGATTGTCACGAATAGCTAAGCCAACAGGAGCCATAGTAAACATGGTTAAGATCAAAGCTAAACCATATATTGCCATATTGGGTGGGATCTGCTGGATTCCCAACGCATTTCGCAGCATCGAGAAAACAATTGACAGTTTTAAAAACGATGTCCCCATGACTGCAAATAACGGCAGTAAAGATAGACAGAATAATACAACGATAAGTTGAATCGGGTTGTCCAGTAAGGCCATACGTATCTCCTCTTACACTCAGAGTATAAGTCTGCTACATATGGCACTTTTATAATATCAGGTGAGGACCTGAGATTAATTCAGTCTAAATTTATCATTTGAATATTTTGAAAACACCCCAGTTACTTTTAATTTTTAACGAAAAAAGAGACTTTTAATGGGTCCGCCGAATTTTTGTTTTTGAAATAAAATTCAATAACTTGATTTGTAGAAATTGGAACTTTCCAAGTCGTTTCGTTTTCTTCTATTCCCAGTGATTGATCTGGGTTGATCATTGTCCAACCGCCTGTTGGTTTTATTATGATTAACTTAGCGCCTTCTAAATAAGCAATTAGAGAACTATCATTAATATTAACCGTACACTTTGGGGTTAAATTGCACTCGAGTTTATCCTGCTTGTCGTAATCCAAAGTACGCCATGTAAACGCTGCAACCAAAAGGGTTAACATGATGATAATTTGGGCAAAACGACCAGGGGTAAGTTTTTCGGCTGCCATGCGGTAGTCTTCTCCGTGTAACAAACTTCAAAGTTTTAGAATAAAAGGTCAATACCAGACCAAGTGTAAGGGTACTACACTGTCATTGATATACTAAATGCAGTATAGTTGCCGGCTGAAAATGCCACTTTTTTCAAAATCCACAAGGAAGTTTAACCAGTTGTTTAGTAGTAACTTTCTAGATGATTTGGGTGGCATTACGACATGAGTCGTGTTGGAAGTAAAGTGTAGTTAATTAAAAAATTGGAAGCATGCAAATGAGCCAAGAAAAGCAGCTTGAACAAAACTACAACTATACGGTCGTCCGCCAATTTACCCTAGTTACAATTTTATGGGGCATTGTCGGTATGGGCGTTGGTGTTTTGATTGCCGCTCAATTAGTTTGGCCACAGCTAAACTTTGATACGCCGTGGTTGACGTACAGTCGCTTACGTCCTCTGCATACTAATGCGGTTATTTTTGCGTTTGGTACTAGTGCACTGTTCGCAACATCTTACTATGTTGTGCAGCGTACCTGCCAAACTCGTCTATTTGGTGGCCCTCTCGTTGCCTTTACCTTTTGGGGTTGGCAAGCCGTTATTCTATCAGCAGCAATAACGCTACCTATGGGAATGACTACCAGCAAAGAATACGCAGAGTTAGAGTGGCCGATTGATATTGGCATAGCCTTGGTCTGGGTTTCTTATGCGGTAGTGTTCTTTGGAACGCTAGTCAAACGTAAAACATCCCATATATATGTAGCTAACTGGTTCTTTGGTGCCTTTATCATTACGGTCGCTGTCCTTCATATCGTAAACAGTATGGCTATCCCCGTCTCTTTGACTAAGTCCTACTCAATATACTCTGGTGCTGTCGATGCCATGGTACAGTGGTGGTACGGGCACAACGCTGTAGGCTTCCTATTGACTGCTGGTTTCCTCGGTATGATGTACTATTTTGTCCCAAAGCAAGCTGAACGTCCTGTTTATTCTTATCGCCTTTCTATCGTTCACTTCTGGGCACTTATCTCATTGTATATCTGGGCCGGTCCGCACCATTTGCACTACACCGCATTGCCTGACTGGACACAATCAATCGGTATGGTGATGTCTCTTGTTTTGTTCGCTCCTTCATGGGGTGGCATGATTAACGGCATCATGACGCTTTCCGGCGCGTGGCACAAGCTTCGCTATGACCCAATACTGAGATTCCTTATCGTTTCACTCTCTTTCTATGGTATGTCCACTTTTGAAGGCCCAATGATGTCAATCAAGACGGTCAACGCGCTATCTCACTACACCGACTGGACGATAGGACATGTTCACTCAGGGGCGCTTGGTTGGGTTGCTATGGTGTCCATTGGTTCTGTCTACCACCTAGTTCCACGATTATTTGGTCAAGAACGTATGTACTCCGTGAGTATGGTCAATGCACATTTCTGGCTTGCAACAATCGGTACTGTTCTTTATATCGTTGCGATGTGGATTTCGGGAGTAATGCAGGGCTTGATGTGGCGAGCTGTTAACTCAGACGGAACACTAACCTATAGTTTTGTTGAGTCTGTACAAGCGTCGTATCCGTTCTATTTTGTACGTTTCCTTGGTGGCGCCATATTCCTTACAGGGATGCTGCTCATGGCTTATAACACGTACAAAACAGTATCTGCACCAAAGGATAGCTTAAAAGCTGTCCCGCACCCAGCATAAGGAGATGAAAAGAATGAGTTCTAATTCTAGTAATCGCCACGAAATTGTTGAACGTAATGTCGGGCTTCTAGCGATTCTCATCGTGTTTGCAATAAGCTTGGGTGCGCTTGTGGAAATAACACCGCTTATATTCCAAAAACAAACAACAGAGCCCGTTGAGAACTTGCGTCCATACACTGCCCTACAACTTGAAGGTAGGGACATATACATCCGCGAAGGGTGTAACGTATGTCATAGCCAGATGGTTCGCCCATTTCGAGCTGAGACTGAACGATACGGTCATTACTCTATTGCGGGTGAAAGTGTATGGGAGCATCCATTCCTTTGGGGTTCAAAACGTACAGGGCCTGATCTAGCTCGTGTGGGTGGACGCTACTCTGACGAATGGCATCGAGTTCACCTTATCAACCCACGAGAGCTGGTTCCAGAATCAAATATGCCAGGATTCCCATGGTTAGCTGATAATGTACTGGATGGTAAGTACACTCAGAAGAAGATGCAAATTTTCCGTGATCAGTTTGGTGTTCCCTACACAGATGAACAAATCACAAATGCGTCAAAAGATGTAGAAGGTAAAACAGAGATGGATGCCATCATTGCTTACCTTCAGTCTCTTGGTCACGCAATGAAGTAAGCAAGAGGTGAGATTATGGATATAGGTACTATTCACGGTATTTGGACCATAGTGCTGTTCGTATGTTTTATAGGCGTAGTATGGTGGGCGTTCGGTAAAAGCCGTAAAGCCCGTTTTGAAGAAGCTGCGAACCTTGTTTTTGCTGATGAAGAGCAAACACCCTCTAAAGAACAAGGAGTGACTAAACAATGACGACATTTTGGAGTCTTTGGATAATCATCATTACAGTCGGTACATTAGTAGGCTGTGCTGCGATATTGATTTGGTGCCTTAAAGACAAAACAGGCATTGAAGAAGGCGCAGATATGGGTCACGAATATGATGGTATTCGTGAATTAAATAACCCACTGCCTAAATGGTGGACGTATTTGTTTGTCGGTACGTTTCTATTTGCGGCGATATACTTTGCACTTTACCCAGGCATGGGAAGCTTTAAGGGCTTACTTGGCTGGCAGAGTTCTGACCAAACTGTGACAACGCTTGAGGAATCTAAAGCATCTATAGCTGAAGCGCAGAAAGATAAACGTCTTGTTCAATATGCCAAAGAGTTAGACGATGCTGATGCATACTTTGGAAAAGCATTTAAACGCCTCGCCTACGTAGATGGCGGAGAGCAATTACGCTCCGTACCTGAAATTGCAGCAGACCCAGAGGCGTTAAAAGTAGGACAGCGTTTATTCTTGCAAAACTGCTCTCAGTGTCATGGCTCAGATGCACGTGGCCAAAAAGGCTTTCCTAATTTAACTGATGACGACTGGCTTTATGGTGGTGAACCAGAAGCGATTGTTACTACCCTTTTGCATGGCCGTGTAGGACAAATGCCGGCTTGGAAAGATGCTTTGGGTGAACAAGGCGTTAAAGAAGTCGTTAGCTATACTCTTAGCCTATCAGGGCGCTCGGTCAATGCACGAGAAGCCGAAGCAGGCAAAGCTCGCTTTGTCGTTTGTGCAGCCTGTCATGGAACAGACGGTAAAGGTAACCCAGCAGTCGGCGCTCCAAATTTAACCGATCAAGTTTGGTTGTATGGAGGTTCTCGCGCTGATGTAACCGAGACGCTAATGAATGGCCGGTCGGGTGTAATGCCCGCTTGGAAAGACATTCTTGGCGAGGATAAAATCCAGCTTGTTTCTTCTTATGTTTGGAGTCTGAGCAACTCAGATTCTGAAAAAGAGTAAGTGTTCAATAACAGCCCCTTCTTTAGGGGCTGCCTTTCTTGTAGATTAACTCTAGTGTCTTTAGATATGTGCGAGCTTTTTTATGGTAAAACCTTGGTATAAGCAGTTTTGGCCCTGGTTCTTAATTATACTGCCAATGACAGTTGTAGTTTGGACCATCATCACTGTGATTGTTTTTTCAAACAACTCGGTGTCTCTCGTAACTGAAGATTACTATAAGAAGGGCAAAGCTATAAATATCGACATTTCAAAGATTAATGTCGCAAGAGATCTTGAGCTATCCGCGACTGTGTCCTCAGAAAATAATGATGTAGTGATCAGTTTTAACAAAGGTCAACTCAAGCATTACCCAGCGATAACAGCCTTGTTCGCTCATCGAACCCTACCCGATAGAGATTTTACTAAACTACTTACATCAGACGCAGGTGGGCAATACAGGCTTACACTTGATAAGTCACTCCAAGGGCCCTGGTTTATTGAATTAACACCCCATGATGAGCAATGGCTTATCCAAGGGCGAGTGACCTTCCCTACTGAGGCCAACGTTGAACTCACAAAATAACCTCACCTTACCTTCTCCGTGCTACCACTGCGGAGAAGAAGTACCAGATAATACAAATTTCAGCGTTGAAATTTTAGGCCAAAAGAGAGTCATGTGCTGCCCCGGATGCGAAAGCGTCGCGCAAACGATTCTCGATAGTGGCCTTGTGTCTTATTACCAATATCGAACCACCCCTGCACAAAAAGCCGAGTTAATACCTGAGCAACTCCAAACTCTAATCCACTACGACAATGAAGAGGTGCAATCGGAGTTTGTACGCCATAAAGAGCAACATTCCGAGGTGACGTTGTCACTAGAGGGTGTGTCATGTGCTGCATGTGCATGGCTGATTGAAAAACAACTTGCATCACAAAACGGCGTTGTGTCTATGCGGGTCAATACTACAACTCATAGAGCAGTTTTGGTTTGGGATAAAGCTCAAGCACAACTTAGTGAATTACTATCTGCCATACACAGACTCGGGTACAAGGCTGCACCTTTTGAGGCAGACAAGCAAGAAGCAACCTATCACAAACAGATGAAACAGTACTTGTATAGGCTCGGTATTGCGGGGCTAGCAACAATGCAAGTCATGATGCTGGCTGTTGCTCTTTATCTAGAAGTGTTTGGGGATTTAGAGCCGGAATTCAAAAATTACTTCCGCTGGGTGAGTTTAATCTTTGCTACGCCTGTGATGCTGTATTCCGCACTGCCTTTTTATATCAACGCATGGAGAAGTATTCAGGGAAAAACTCTGGGCATGGATGTTCCTGTATCTTTGGCTATGATCTTTGCCTATGTCTCAAGTCTAATCGCTACTGTAACAGAGTCTGGAGAAGTTTTTTTCGAATCTATCTCTATGTTTGCTTTTTTCCTGCTTCTTGGCCGGTTCCTAGAGATGCGTGCAAGGAGAAAAGCGGCAGCGGCAAGTGGTAACTTGCTTAAACTCATCCCAGCCATGGCCACACTATTAGATGGTGAGCAAGTTCCGGTAAAAACGCTCAAAGTGGGTGATCGTGTTCGTGTCTTACCCGGTGAAAATATTCCATCAGATGGCAAGATAGTGCTAGGTCGAGTACATATTGATGAGTCCATGTTGACTGGCGAGTCCATTCCTGTAGTCAAAAATGTGGATGACTATGTTTATGCGGGCACCATGAATGGCGAAGAATCATTTGAGCTTGAAGTCACGTCAACAAAAGCAGATTCAATGATCTCTAGTATTATACGGCTTCAGGATGAAGCTCAACTATCAAAGCCTAGAATTGCTCAAATTGCTGATGTCGTGGCGCGTTACTTTGTTGCTGTTATTCTCATCACAGCAGCCAGCACTTGGATTTATTGGCACCAAACTAAGCCAGATGATGCATTTTGGATCATGCTATCTGTTCTAGTGGCAACATGCCCATGCGCGCTTTCATTGGCAACACCTACTGCCCTAACATGCGCGACATCAAGGTTAGGAAATCTGGGGATACTTCTTCGCAAAGGTCATGTTTTTGAGACCCTATGTAAGGTCAACCATCTCGTTATAGACAAAACTGGCACCTTAACCCATGGAGAGATAGTGATTAGTGATATACAAACTTTCTCCTCTCTTTCAGAAATTGAAGTTTCACAGATAGCTTCTTCAATCGAGTCTCATGCAAATCATCCAATAGCACGAGCATTCGACACCTATAGAAACCCCAATATTCATGTGTCGGATGTTGAGAATATTATAGGGTCTGGCCTAGTAGGCAACTACCATGGAAGCATAGTCAAAATAGGTAGTGCTTCCTTTGTTCTAAACACTCATCACACCACTAAGCCTAACCAAATTTACATGTCTCTAGACGGTGAGCACATAGCGACATTTACTTATCAAGACCCAATTCGCGCGGAATCTAAAGCCTTTATTGACCGCTTTCAGCAAGTAGGAATCTCTGTCACTCTTCTTACAGGAGACTCACATCAAAATGCCGAGCTAACAGCCAATGAAATTGGTATTAAAAAAGTAGTATCTGAGGCAAAACCAGAAGATAAACTCAACTATCTTAACAGCTTAGATAAAACAGAAATTACCATGATGCTTGGCGACGGCATTAACGACGCTCCAACTTTAGCAGGCGCTCATTTGTCAGTCGCTATGGGCGGAGGCACTGATGCAGCGAAGGCATCGGCAGATATGGTCCTACTTGGCGATCAATTGGACAGAGTATTGGCAGCTAGAGACTTGGCATTACAGACACGTAATATAATACGCGAGAATTTAGCTTGGTCACTTGGCTACAATGCACTCATCCTTCCGCTAGCCGTCGCTGGTTTAGTTGCCCCATATTTTGCTGTTATTGGTATGTCTGCAAGCTCGATTATAGTAGTATCTAACTCTCTTCGTTTGCTGAAAGAAAAACAAGGTTAGTAATCATGGAAAGCCTTTATATCTTAATCCCGATAGCCATTGTTTTAGTCTGTGTTGCAATCGCCATTTTTATCTGGGCAGTAAAGAGCGAGCAGTTTGAAGACTTGGAACGTCAGGGCCATAATATTTTGTTCGAAGACGACAACGAAGATGAGAACACTCCTAAATGACACCTGACTGGCTCGGCGCATTTTTAATCGGCATAATTGGGGCTGGACATTGTATGGGGATGTGCGGTGGTATTGCATCTTTGCTAAGTTCCAACGCTCCTTCACAATCAGTCCTAGTCCCTATCTTTTATAATTTAGGTAGACTGACGAGTTACGGTGTTATAGGTGCTATTGTTGGCGGCGCTATTTCTACTGTCGCAGAATTTAGCCAAGTTAACCAATCACTGACTTGGTTACGGTTAATTGCCGCCCTGTTCATGATTCTACTCGCTTGTTACATAGGTAAATGGTGGCACGGCTTGGTCTATATTGAGCGTTTGGGTCAAAAGCTATGGAAAAGGATAGCCCCTGCTGGTCAATCACTCTTACCACTAAAGTCCCCTCTTTATGCTCTTCCTTTCGGTTTAGTCTGGGGATGGCTTCCGTGTGGACTCGTCTATTCTACATTGACTTGGGCAGCGGTTTCAGGCAGTGCATTAAATGGTGCCTTTATTATGGTGGCATTTGGTCTGGGGACAATGCCGGCCATGTTATTTATCGGTATCGGTGTCAGTCACACAAACAAACTCCAAAAATCCAATTTCCTTCGCCAATCTGGCGCTGTCATCATTTTGCTTTATGGACTCTATACCGTTCAACAAACAATAACCTTACTATCAGCAAGTTGATATGCTCTTGTTTTTTGTAGGTTTATTCTACTACCTTTTCCAAACAATGAGTGCTAAAATGTTGATGTATATCAATTTGTGAAGTTTGTTATGATTCCTGAAAAGCCTGCGACAAAACGTATCCAATCCGGTGGTTGTGCAATTCACTGTCAAGACTGTAGTATCAGTCAGTTGTGCATACCTTTCACTCTCAATGAAAACGAACTAGACCAACTCGATCAAATTATTGAACGAAAAAGGCCTATACAAAAAGGACAGGAACTGTTTAAAGCGGGAGATAGTTTAAAATCTCTCTACGCCATTCGCTCAGGGACTATCAAAAGTTACACAATAACCGAGCAAGGGGATGAGCAGATTACTGCTTTCCACTTAGCAGGCGATCTTGTCGGATTTGATGCTATTACAGAAGATTCTCACCCAAGCTTTGCTCAAGCGCTCGAGACATCTATGGTATGTGAAATCCCATACGAAACCCTTGATGATCTATCGGGTAAAATGCCCAAGCTTAGACAGCAGATCATGCGTTTGATGAGCAGCGAAATTAAGGGTGACCAAGATATGATTCTTCTACTCTCTAAAAAGAATGCAGAAGAACGTCTAGCGGCTTTTTTATATAACCTATCAACAAGATTTTCCCAAAGAGGATTTAGTCCGAGAGAGTTTCGTCTTACGATGACAAGAGGAGATATCGGTAATTACCTTGGGTTAACTGTTGAAACCATATCGCGATTACTAGGACGCTTTCAAAAGTCGGAAATTTTGAGTGTAAAAGGTAAGTATATCACTATCCTAGACCATGATACTCTTATGGAACTCGCAGGTGTATCTTCAGAATCCTAATAAGTTCAATGACGTAGCTCAAAACTGAGCTGCGTCATATTTTTGCTTTCTATACCACTCTTTTGCTAAAAATCTTTCACTAGCTGCGCTACATTAATCATATAACTCTCCCTACACTTAAGGAGTTACTATGAGTATCTATAATAAAATACTTGTCGTTGCCGACATCAACAAAGATGAACAGCCAGCCTTGGCTCGCGCCATGCAACTTGCGGCTCAAAGTCGTTCTCGTAGTAAAGTGTGTTTCTTTTTGTCGATCTATGATTTCTCCTACGATATGACATCAATGTTGTCTGTTGATGAGCGTGATGCTATGCGCCGTGGTGTGATAGGACAACGCGAACAGTGGATGCATAAGGTTGCCAAGCCATACACAGAGCAAAATCAAAATGTAGACTTTGATGTAAAAGTAGTTTGGCACAACCGTCCCTATGAGGCGATCATCGCCGAAACCTTTGCCGGCAATCACGACATTGTAATCAAAGGAACTCGAAAACATGACGTTTTAGAATCAGTCATATTCACCCCTACGGACTGGCATTTATTGCGTAAGTGCCCTTCACCTGTATTGCTAGTGAAGAACTCAGACTGGCCGGAGAATGCCAGTATACTCGCCTCTGTCCACGTTGGTTCGGAAAACGACACCCATCTTGGCCTTAATGACAGTATGGTGGAACAATTAAATAGCTTAAGTGAACGTTTAGGGGCCAAACCTTATTTAGTCAATGCCTACCCTGTCACACCTGCGAATATAACCATAGAGCTCCCTGAGTTTGATCCCAATACTTATACTGATGCGGTTCGTGGCCACCACCTAACTGCAATGAAAGCATTACGACAAAAGCATGGTTATGATGAGCAACAAACCGTCGTTGAACAAGGGCTGCCAGAAGATGTTATACCGGAATCTGCAACAAAGCTAAACGCTGCGATGGTTATTGTAGGAACAACCGGCCGCACTGGCTTATCCGCTGTATTTATTGGTAATACGGCCGAACATGTCATAGACAAAATTAACTGTGATGTCTTAGCTCTAAAACCTAATGGTTATATAAGTCCACTTGACCCTAAGACAGGCACTTGATTTATATTAAGGCCACTCATTAAGTGGCCTTACTGCACTATATATTGGTTACGTCAATAAATATAGATTCATCGATGTTTGTAGAAGACACAGTTGCTTCCGTAAACTCATATTCTTCTCTGTCTCCATCTCGAGATAAAGGAAGGTTAACGAAATCAAATATCTCTCTGTCAGCGAGCTGACTAGGACTAACATTCTGGATAGACTTGAATACTTTCTCTACTCTGCCTGGAGTCTTATTATCCCACTCAATGAGCATGGCTTTAACCGCTTTACGCTCTAGTTTTTCTTGCGACCCACAAAGATTACAAGGGATAATAGGAAACTCTTTATGCCCAGCATATTTAATTAGATCTTTCTCACGACAGTATGTTAAAGGACGAATAACCACATTACGACCATCATCGGAACGCAATTTTGGAGGCATTGCTTTTAATCTCGCACCATGAAACATATTAAGAAAAAGCGTCTCAACGATGTCATCCAAGTGATGACCAAGTGCAATTTTAGTTGCACCTATTTTTTCAGCAAATGAATATAATGTGCCACGACGTAGACGAGAGCAAAGACCACAAGTAGTTTTACCTTCCGGTATTTTCTCTTTAACGACTGAGTATGTATCTTTGTCAACGATATAATAGGGAATATCCAAAGTTTCAAAATACTCAGGTAAAATGTGTTCTGGAAAACCAGGTTGTTTTTGATCGAGATTAACAGCAATTACTTCAAACTTGATAGGCGCCGATTTTTGTAACTGCAATAGAATATCGAGCATAGCGAAAGAATCTTTTCCACCGCTAATGCATGCCATGACAACATCTCCGTCTTCCACCATGTTGTAATCCGTGATGGCATTACCCACATTACGTCTAAGACGCTTTTGAAGCTTGTTATACTCTAGCGTTTCTTTTCTTGTATCTACCTGATTCATTACCAACTCACAAATAACTATCGTAACTATAAAATGTCTTTGCTGTTACTAGGGGGCAGGATTATACGCACTTTTCCATCAGTATGAAATGCTTATCTGTCCCAACCATAGGAGTAGTTAGCATGCTCCAAGATAACAATGTGAATAGAACTAATTTGCCTTGGGCAAATAAGGTAAGACGCGACTGGTTTCTTGCGGAAGCATCATGGAGCCTCCTTTACCTATATCTGATAATGCAACTTGCACTTTACCATTGACAATCGGCTTTTTGCCACCATTGGAAAACTCTACTTGTCCATTAAGTTGATTATCAAATTCCATAGTCACACCTTCAACATCGGGCGTGAACCAACTAGCAAACATACCGCCTAAATCTTCAAGCATAGTTTGCATTTGAGGCATTAACTTCTCCACGTCTGTATAAGAAACTTTGCCGCTTAATGGCTGCTTAGTCATGACGACCATAGAAAAGTCGCATCGTTCATTCTGAGGAGTTTGAACAAAAACTAAAGGGTTGGCTGACTTGAGGTTATTGTCTACGGGTACTATCAACTCGTGATAGCGAGTGGATTTTAGTTCTTCATAGTGTTGCTCTTTTTCCATCCAAGCTTTTTGAATAGTGCAATTTTGTTTTGTTTCTGCATTGAGAAAGAAAAAACCTACTTTGACATCTTCATGGCCTTGCTTAGTATTTTGCTTTAGATGGGTAAATAGTTTTGAGTAAGTGAACATGTATTCTTGAGCTTGTATCGGTAATGCACACAACGAGAGTAATCCCCCAAGGGACAGGGTAAAAAATAGTTTGTTCATTTCAATGGCTAGCTTATTATTCGCTGTCTTTCCAAAAAGACTGATTGTGCCTTATCATTGCCTGCAGATCTTTGACATACTCCTCACCTCTTTCGGAATATTTCAGTAATCCTTGTGTAAGAGCGAGGGCCGCCGATGTATCTGTCAGGCTCTCGCCACGCATATGTCGCTGGTAACGTATTTCTCGAAGCTCCTCGTAGGCTTTATTACGATTTACATTCATAAAATAGCCTTCTATCGATTCCTGTACTGAGTTAAACTTAGCGACTTCATGAGTCATGCCCTCACCTCTTTTCAGTGGAATAACGCCACAACCAGCAGTATAACACCACTGCCCAAAGTAATTATTAGCCTGAGTTGCAAAGCGAGAGGTGCCCCAGGCAGACTCATTAGCACCTTGTACCAAGACCAAAGCTTCAGGGATGACGTCAACACGATGAAGCATCTGATCAAGC
Organism: Vibrio sp. Of14-4; assembly: GCF_022347625.1. Classification (NCBI taxonomy): domain Bacteria; kingdom Pseudomonadati; phylum Pseudomonadota; class Gammaproteobacteria; order Vibrionales; family Vibrionaceae; genus Vibrio; species Vibrio sp. Of14-4. The sequence continues at coordinate 166,630 of NZ_JAKRGI010000010.1, forward strand.
CATTGCTGATCAATACCAGATGAATCGAGTTTCACCCTGTACCGTTTGGATAAAGTCTCCGCATACTCAATATCTCGATCAGAAACCATACCAGCAACAAAGTCACCTCTGATAGCATCAAGTCGGTTACGTTCATTCAAAACACGTTGATTTTCATAAGCAATTCCTGGGCGCAAGTAGTCAAAAAACGCTCTTTTTTTTGCTGTTACATTCTCAATAGATGCAAAGTCTGGCGCCTTACCAATAGAGTAAGCGTCAAAACTTGGCGAGGCAATCGGTTGAATTGCTGGCGTGGTATGCTGAATTTTGGGAGGTTGACGCTTTTCATAGTCATAGAAGCTACAACCAGCTATTACGCCAGCCGCAGTAAGAGCAACGAGCTCACTTTTACGCATTGAACACTTGTGAATTGCCGTCATTATCGTCCTCATCGCTTGGCCCATCTGTTGTCACAACTTTTAGTCTGATACCAAACATATCTCTGTAGATAATACCTTTGATATGAAAGTAAAAAGGGATAACCAAGATTAAGCCCAAACCATAGAACACAGCCCCAAGAATGAACATAAATACGACCAATAAATATATTCCGGCAAGGACAAAAATCTTTTTATTAACCGCTCGTAAGGATAGCAACAAAGATTGCATCGGGGGGATTTGTTTCTCACAAATTAGCAAAACCGCATTGCTAAATGCAAGTGACAAGTACATGGACAAGAACGGCAGAATCATCCCGGCGACGAGCTGCGCAAGCAAACTAAATATTGTCGCGATAATCACAGGAATCGTGAATTGCAGTCCCTTTGCAATATGCCGCGGTTTGGTCGACAGACCAGCCGCATGGCTCATCGCCATTAAACTTACACCTGCTACAACAGGGGCGCTAACTACTTCATAGCTAAAATTAGCAATGAAAATTGCTTGAACAATTCCAGGATTAACTTCTTCTGGTTTGGTCAATATATCAGTAATGATCGATAAATCACCAAGTTGTAGTTTCAATGCTACGTAAAAAATCACTACTTGAGCGACTATCAACAAAAGTATGCTAGGTGAAAATGAAAGAAAGTTTTTAATTGTATGTTCCCATGCTTCTTTGAGAACAGCACCTGCCTTGAGCTCATACTTTCCTGAAAGTGCTCTTTCTACACTCCCACCCAAATTAAAATCTTTTTCTATACCATTGTTCATTAACGTTTCCGGTGCCGAGTCCACGCCTGCTGATGTAAGTTTACTGACAAGTGCAGTTGGATTAAAAGTTTATAGCATTATACCGAAACCTCACTTTATCCACAGCCTAATTTTCTTTATCTGCTTGATTTAAAGACCAAATGATTGATAATTAGCCAAAAACGATAACTACCAACAATGCCTTAAACATGTGTCATCAACGAAGCAGCAGATCTTCATTATCAAAGTATGGCTTACTTGCCCTAGTTACACATACATAATTTTAGGGGTTAGATATGAGAAAACACTTTGATTTCATACTCTGGCTTATTATTATGCGCCCCTCTAACTTTTGTAACTACTGGCTAATTTCTGTTGACCACTGGGAGAAAAACAGACGTTGAACAATAAAAAACTTGAGACAAAGCCCGTTATCCAATTATGCGGGGTCAATAAAAGTTTCGATGGTAAACAAATTATCAAAAACCTTGACCTTGATGTAAACCATGGTGAATTTCTTACTATATTAGGGCCGTCGGGCTGCGGGAAAACAACCGTCCTCAGAATGATTGCAGGCTTTGAAGATGCAGATGAGGGAAAGGTTATCATCGACCAGCAAGATGTCACTCAAATTCCTGCCGAGAAAAGACACGTCAATACTGTTTTCCAAAGTTATGCCCTATTTCCTCATATGACAGTATACGAAAATGTAGCATTTGGGCTAAAGATGCAAAAAGTGCCTAGCTCGGACATACACTCTAGAGTGATAGAAGCGTTAAAAATGGTACGTTTGGATAACCTTGCACAACGCAAGCCCCATCAACTCTCGGGAGGGCAACAACAGCGTATCGCAATCGCCCGCGCAGTAGTCAATAAACCTAAAGTTCTGTTGCTAGATGAATCACTGTCTGCTCTAGATTACAAACTGCGTAAGCAGATGCAGGTGGAATTAAAGCAACTTCAACGCCAGCTAGGTATCACATTTATTTTTGTCACTCATGATCAAGAAGAGGCATTGTCGATGTCAGATCGCATCATAGTGCTACGTGATGGTGTCATCGAGCAAGACGGTTCACCAAAGGAGATTTATGAGGAACCTAAAAATCTCTTCGTTGCTCGGTTTATTGGTGAAATAAATGTTTTCGAAGCAACTATGATCGAGCGATTAGACGAAAAACGTGTATTGACAAAAATAGAAGGTGTCGAGTCGATTGTTTATCACGATAAAGATACCGCTCATCAAGGAGATGCACTCAAGGTTCTTTTGCGTCCGGAAGATCTACGTCTTGAAGAAATAAGTGAATCAGAACAAAAAGGCATTGTCGGCCATATTTTGGAACGCACTTATAAAGGTATGACTTTAGATTCAATCGTTCAGCTAACATCTGGAATGCGTGTAATGGTCAGTGAGTTCTTCAATGAGGACGATCCAGATGTCGATCATTCTATCGGACAAAAAGTGTCGGTTACATGGGTTGAGAGTTGGGAGGTCGTCCTAGATGATAAGCAAGAAACTTAACCTACAAAGTGCAATTATCTTTCTTGTGATTGGGTGGCTTACTCTATTTGTAATGGTCCCCAACATCATGATCATAGGCACAAGTTTCCTCACTCGCGATGAATCAAATCTCATTGATCTGACGATAACATTCAGCAACTACACGCGCCTACTCGACCCTCTTTACGCCAAAGTAATCTGGCATTCATTTTATATGGCGTCTGTTGCGACCATATTGTGTCTAGTTATTGGCTATCCATTTGCGTACATAATGGCATCAATGCCAGTCAAAATACGTCCCATAATGGTATTCTTAGTCATTGTTCCTTTTTGGACCAATTCCTTAATTCGTACTTATGGGCTGAAGATCGTCATTGGTACACAAGGAATTGTGAACAAGTCTTTACTGGCTCTCGACATTATTGATAAACCGCTTCGTATTATGTATACGGAAGCAGCCGTCATGATTGGACTTATCTATATCCTGCTTCCCTTTATGATTCTGCCTCTCTATTCCACCATTGAAAAGTTAGACAGGACATTCATAGAAGCAGCAAGAGATCTTGGTGCCAATAAATTTCATACTTTTACCAAAGTCATTCTACCGCTTACCATGCCGGGTATTATTGGTGGATGTCTACTAGTTCTTCTTCCAGCATTAGGAATGTTTTATATTTCTGACTTACTCGGAGGTGCAAAAAACCTCTTAATCGGTAATGTCATCAAAAGCCAAGTACTTAACGCAAGAGACTGGCCGTTTGGTGCCGCAACAAGTATTTCACTTACTTTAGTGATGGCGATAATGCTTTATGCCTATTATCGGGCAGGCAAACTATTGAATAAAAACGTGGAGTTAGACTAATGGAGAAAAGTATTAAGTTTGGCTTCCTCAGTCTGGTCTACGCCTTTCTCTATCTACCGATTATTGTGTTGATAATCAACTCATTTAATGCAAGTAAATTCGGTATCAAATGGGGAGGCTTTACAACCAAGTGGTATCAAGCACTGGTAAACAACGACAGCCTAGTACAAGCCGCTTGGCATTCACTTAATGTTGCGGTTTTTTCAGCAACCGCAGCCACCATTATTGGTAGCCTTACTGCAGTGGCACTATTTCGTTATTCGTTCAAAGGAAAACCTTTGGTTAATGGATTGCTATTCGTGGTTATGATGTCACCCGACATTGTGATGGCGATATCTTTATTAGCGCTATTTTTACTTTTAGGCGCTCAATTAGGCTTCCTAACCTTATTAGTTTCACATATCACGTTCTGTTTACCCTTTGTCGTGATCACTGTTTACAGTCGATTAAATGGGTTTGACGTTAAAATGCTCGAGGCTGCAAAAGACCTCGGGGCAAATGAATGGATTATTCTCAAGCAAATCTTGTTGCCCCTCGCCAAACCAGCTGTCGCTGGGGGATGGCTACTAAGTTTCACCCTTTCGTTAGACGACGTTATCGTTAGCTCATTCGTAACAGGTCCAACATATGAGATTTTACCATTGAAGATATACTCCATGGTAAAAGTCGGGATCTCGCCAGAAGTCAATGCTTTAGCAACAATCATGTTGATAATATCTCTAACCTTAGTGGCTATTTCTCAATGCTTGGCAAGGCAAAAATAGTTAAACTACCAAGTAGTTATAGCTACTTGGTGGTTATAGCTACTTGGTGGTTATATGAACATATAAATCAAATCCAATAAATGGCATAGATTGTACTATATGGATAAAAACTAAACGCAAACTTTCATATTTATACTGATGCATAAAAAATCACTGTCATTTCTCATAATTTAGATTCATTTTATGCCTATTCAGTGATTTGATTGATATAATCCTTGGCCGAGATGATTGTACAATCAACTCATAATTAGGCTTAATTTTTATAAACGCCTCATTGGCAAATTACTCAAAGGCAAAACTAATAACAATGAAAAATAAATTTTTCTCTAGCGCTTTATGCGCCGCGTCTTTAATCGCATCTCCAGCAATGGCTGCGGATCAAGAGCTCTACTTTTACAATTGGTCTGAGTACATTCCTAGCGAAGTATTAACGGACTTTACCAAAGAAACAGGCATCAAAGTCATCTACTCAACTTATGAGTCAAATGAAAGCATGTATGCCAAACTCAAGACCCAAGGCTCTGGCTATGATCTAGTCGTTCCTTCTACTTATTTTGTTTCCAAAATGCGTAAAGAAGGTATGTTGCAGAAAATCGATCATAAGAAGCTTTCCAACTATGTTGGTCTTGATAGCAACTTTTTAAATAAACCTTTCGACCCAGACAACAGTTACTCTATCCCTTATATTTGGGGCGCGACAGGTATTGCCATCAATTCGGACATGCTCGACAAATCTTCTATCACTAAATGGGATGATTTGTGGGACAGCAAATGGGAAGGCCAACTGATGCTCATGGATGACTCTAGAGAAGTATTCCATATGGCATTAGCTAAACTTGGCTACTCACCAAACTCAACCAACCCTGATGAAATTAAAGCAGCTTATCAGGAGTTGAAGAAGCTTATGCCAAACGTATTGGTGTTTAACTCTGACTTTCCTGCAAACCCATACCTAGCAGGAGAAGTGTCTCTTGGTATGCTTTGGAATGGTTCTGCATATATGGCACGCCAAGAAGGCGCACCTATTGATATTATTTGGCCAGAAAATGGGCCTGTTTTATGGATGGATAGCCTATCTATCCCATCAGGCGCTAAAAATATTGAAGCTGCGCATAAGATGATAAACTTCCTTATTCGCCCAGAAAATGCAGCAAAAATTGCGCTAGAGATTGGTTACCCAACACCAGTGGCTGCTGCGAATAAATTATTGCCGAAGAAATTTGCTAATGATCCGAATATTTATCCACCAAAAGCCGCTATGGAAAGTGGTACTTGGACAGATGATGTCGGCGAAGCAAGTGTAATTTATGACGAGTACTTCCAAAAACTAAAAGTAAGCAACTAATAGTCCGGTTTGCTTACTCAATTAAAAAAGCGGCTACTGCCGCTTTTTTTACTCAGTGTTACTATATCTATAGCTCATCAGCTTTCAGTAATTCATCAACCAACTTTGGCACCTCTATACTCGCCTTACCATAACGTTTTTCTTCAAACTCACTTTCAACAGCGCTTGGCTCTAGATTTAATTCCATCGTATAGGCACCGTTTGCCCTTGCTTCATGAACAAAACCAGCCGCAGGATAAACCACCCCTGAAGTACCTATTGATATAAATAAATCTGCATTTTCTAGAGACTCATATATCTCGGCCATTCTCAATGGCATTTCTCCAAACCAAACGATATGTGGGCGGAGCTGAACTGGAAACTGACAACAATGACATAAATCACCAGTATGAATGTCCCCTTTTTCCTCAACTGTCTGATTCGACCCACTGCATCTTGCTTTTAAGAGTTCACCATGCATATGGATGATGTTTTTATTTCCTGCTCTTTCGTGAAGATTATCAATATTTTGCGTGATGATTGTTACTCTGCCCTTTAACTCTTTTTCTAAACGCCCAAGAGCCAGATGAGCGGGGTTAGGTTTAACCCAATCTTCTTGTAGCTTTGCACGCCTTTGGTTATAAAACTTCTGCACCAATTCTGGATCACGGTCAAACCCTTCAGGCGTTGCAACATCCTCAATTCGATGATCTTCCCACAAGCCATCCTGAGCTCTGAAAGTTTGAATCCCAGATTCTGCTGAGATTCCAGCCCCGGTTAGTATCACGATATTTGTATAGGGAAAATTCATCCGGAGATCCTCTGTGTTTAACTATTCTTTAGCTTATCACTTGAGCTTTCACTTCATAATACAAAGGACTTAGACCATAGTCTAAATCCCTTATTTAGGTTGCATTTCTGTGAACCTACGCCAAGAGATTGGTACCATTTATGCGCTTCTTAATTCACTTTTACTTAGCTCGAATCGTCTTTCGAGCATAACTTGCAATGTTCTCATTTGATGCTATTCCTTTAGTGTTCATACTAAATATAAAAATAGATGCATATAATTAAATGTCAGAGGCTACGGAGAGCTCGAATGGAAAAGTCTAGGTCGAATAAGAAGCCATTTTCTTTTGCAAGATCAATTCGCGGCAAGTTACTTCTAATTAATCTCACCTTGTTAACCTGTGTTGGCTTATATGCATTTTATGAACATGCGAGTTTTTCAAGCTTTGAGTCTCTGGAACATGCAGCAACAGAAAACTTACAAGCTTCTGTAGATTTGTTAACGTTGCGACGTCATGAAAAAGATTTCCTAGCGAGAAAAGAGAACAAGTACCCTAAACGATTCGATGACGTATTTAATACACTCTCCCAAAGGCTAGTTGACCTAAATAGCTTATTGAAATTACATAACCTTCATCTAGAGAAGCAAACCACAAATATCATTGAAACCTTAGATAGGTATCAACAACAGTTTCACTTACTCGTGGATAAAGTAAACAGTATTGAGGGTATAGAAACTTCGGACAACCATAGGTCTCGCTTAGAAAATTCGAGGAAAAAATTAAAAAGCGCGGCATCTAGTTATGACAGCTTTTATTTAGAAGTTGAGCTTCTGGAGCTGATAGAGAAAGATTATCGATACCTTGCTGACTCTACTGCAGAGAGTAGTAATAACCTACTGAAAGCAGTATCTAACTTTGCCATTAGCGAACATGTTCCATCGTCATTGAAACCAGAGTTCGATCAATATAAACAAGATGTAGAGGCATTAGTCTCAGCCTCTACAGAACTAGGTCACTCCGCAGATGAAGGTTTGAAAGCACAACTGCGAAAAAATGTACATAATGCTGAAAATGGTATTAAGTCACTTCAAACTGAAATAAGTCACGCAATTAAATTAAAATCTGAGCAAATACGGACTCAGCTTTTAGTGTTTGGCAGCGCTATAGTAGCGATACTATCTATACTACTTTTTTTTATCGGACGTAGCATTCTCAGTCGCATTAATGCCATTAATATCTTAATGAAAGAAATCGCCAGTGGAAATGGCGATCTCACCGTACGGATGAATGCCAAAGGGAATGATGAACTCGCTCAATTGGCTAATTCTTTTGATATATTTATTTCTAAGTTGCACGGAAATATTCAAGATGTGGCTAAAGTTATGAGCATCTTGGGAGAAAGTTCTGAGAATTCAAAAACGAACGCTGTTAAGAGCATGAACAACGCTGAACAACAAAAAATTCAATCTGAGTCTGTTGCTACTGCCGTTAATGAATTAGTCATGACAAGCAATGAAATCACTGCCAACATAGAGTGTGCCGCAAATAGCGCAGAAACTATCAAGCAAGATGCACAAGGAGCATTAGAAATTACGCTTGCTACCAGCAAAAGTATGCAATCATTATCGTCAAGTATTTCAGAATCGCAGGCTTTAATAGTAAACCTAGCAGAGCAAAGTAAAGAAATTAATCAAGTCATTACCGCCATTCAAAACATTGCCGAACAAACAAATCTTCTTGCACTAAATGCGGCAATAGAGGCCGCGCGCGCAGGCGAATATGGTCGAGGGTTTTCTGTGGTGGCCGATGAGGTTAGGCAGCTTTCTCTAATGACAAACAATTCAACTCATCAAATAGAATCAACCATCCAAGAATTAGCGTCAGGTATACAAGATACAGCGACAAAAATGTCATCAAGTATAGATTTAGCATGCCATACAAAAGAAACGGCTAGTGATGTTGTTAAGGCCATAGAAGACATGGTTATTCGTATCAATACTATGTCAGATATGAACACCCAAATTGCGACAGCTTCAGAACAACAATCTATGGTATCAGCTGAAATTGACCGCAATATTACCGAGATAGCGCATCTTGCCAGTGATACCCACCATATTGTGTCAGGGTCAGTACACTGCAGTGAACAAGTGTCTAGTGTTAGCCATAAACTCGAAAAGATTGTTGCACAGTTTAAATACTAGCGCTAATCGATAAAGATATATTACTTTCATTAGATAATTAGGCGCCGCACCTATTGCGGTAAAGTTGCAGGTCATACGGACAAAATAGACAACAGTAGAAGCGGTTCTGGTGTAAATCTGCTGTCAGCAAGGAAGGTGGTCGTAAGGACTTGCCCAATACAGTTGACTGGAGAGAACAATGAAAACGATACTACTCACACTCGCCCTATTTTGGAGTGCAAATAGCGTAGCGCATTCGCTTATGCCCCCTATTGATATAGGAAACATTGGTAAAGCAAAGGTAGAGTCACTCAATAACCAAACCTTTATCTCTGAAAATAGCTTCGTTTTTAGACCAATTGAACACCCTTTCAATATGCAAATGTACTTTTCAGAATACAATGAGTGGCATCTTCTTGAGGAAGATCTGCTGCATTGGAGTGGCGCTATGGGTATAGACCCAAGAGTTGTCTTAACCACCCTAGCAATGACTTCAGGTTGGAACCCCAAGTCTAATCCAAGTGATCCTGAGTTATCACGATATAAGCTTGATATTAAACAGATAACAAATTACCTTTCGCAGGTTTTTTATCAGTCCATCAACCAAAGTTTATCTAATGATCAAGCAATAAGCTTTGCGCTTTCATCTTCACTCAAATCTAGCGCTTTATGGCCACAATGGGTCAGTTTTTATAAAGAGTGGTTTGGTGAGCCTAGCTCTGACCAGAGTAGAACAAAATCAGCTCAACCTGAGATGCAATGGCCATGGAGAGCAGGTTATAATTGGGTCCCTAATGGACCTCATTCACATACTGGTTCAGGATTTCCACTGTCATCTATTGATGTTTCTTATGATTGGCCACGTTGGGGAGGACAGACCTATAGTGTCACAGCTGCACACGAAGGGTATGTGTCAGTATTTTCACGGTGCCAACTAAGAGTCACACACCCTGATGGATGGGCGACCAATTACTATCATATGGATGGGATCGATATCCAACACGGAGCTTGGGTTAGCAAGAATGACAGAATAGGTACATACGCAAGCCAAAAGAATATTGCCCTTTGTCAGGGGGGCTCATCGACAGGGCCACACCTGCATTTCTCGGTCCTATTCAATGGCCGGTTTCAGTCGCTACAAGATTTATCTCTTGGCCCTTACAAGGTTGACGTAGGAAGATATAGCTATGACAACAACTGTCGTTATACATGGATGACTGACAAACGAAGTAATAATAAACGTTGTTTCTGGTCACGAATTGATAACCCTCAATAAGTATATGTGCAGAATCTCCCAGTCAGTATTGGGAGATTCTGATACGACTTATGACACTAAAACTTAGAGGCGAGGCTCATAGCGAGATCCTTAACCCCATTTAGTCGTCGCTTTATTGGTTGAATTACCCAGTACCTCAACAAAATTAGGGCTATCTGAACAAATATATATTCTCTTCTGCAATACAGAACGCACAAATAGTCAAATTTATCTGTCTTTCCTTCAAACAATACGTTAGGAAAAATAAACTTCTGCCGTTTGGCTACCTTCGAGTTTCGAGCTCCTGCCATGTAGTAACGTTTTCTGGTTGTATATGCTTTCCAGTTAGCAATTAGAAATACATAGCCTCGGTCAAAATCAGATAACTCATTTTTCACCCAGAGACTTCCCCCTTCCACCACCTCATTGGCAGAATGACACAGCGTATGTTGCTCCATTTCTTGCGGAAGGTCTGAAATATAGACTAATGGGTGTTCACAATTGACAGTATATCCAGCCCACATTTTGCCGTCTTGGTCATAAAGCGCCTCAACATGTGTTCGCCGACGAAGCTCCTCAATTGTGATTGTGTTTCCAGATATTGCTTTGTAATTCAGTGCAAACTCGCCATATTCTGAATCCGTTTTAATGGATTTGAGTTTTTTATTCATCTTATATGGCCCCACCCATTTGGTAACGTCCTGGTGCAACAATATTATTAGGGTCTAAAGCGACTTTAATTTTATTGCGAAGAATTAAAGCATCAAGTTCCAGCTCCTGATCACTAGTAAAAGGCATTTCATCGACCGCTCGACGGTAACAAGGCCATTGATAACGTCGATAGAGATCGTTCAATTTTTGTCTTAGCTCAGTCGCCCTTTCTATTTCGTTTGGATTAGTCGCGTCATAATAAATGCTAATTATTGCTTGGCACATATGAGCGCTTACAGCAGTGATGGTGACACCAAATTCAAAACCCGCTTTATCAAAGGCTTGCTTTGACAGGCGCATACATTTTTCAATTTCTTCACCAACCATAGGGATAGATGGCGCAATCCAAAAAAAACCAGCGCCATCACGGACTGGATCCATAGATTTTGGAATCTGTCCATTATATCGCCAATAACAACCTTTCAGGGCAAGATCTTTAGGATTTCCCTCAAACATATCCATCATTTGTGTAAAGTCATTAAGGCTATTTGATAAACGTTGGTATAAAGAAATATTCCCCAATAGTCTTCCCGCTATATTCGCTAAAGAATTAACGTGTCGAAGTGTATCGAAACTAATGATGTTGACCCGCGCAATAGGTTTTAATAATTTTTTTACTCGTTTGGCTTTTTCCTTCGCGACACTTTTGGTGCCAGCAATAAGAAAGGCTCCGGACCAAGGGGTGATACCATGCTTTTTACAAAGTGGATCAATGTCGTCTTCACTAATGCCTTTAGATGGATTCCATTTATCAAAATTAAAACGTTCCATCATTGTCAACATACGATAATGATTCCCTAAATGAGGTAAGCCATCTATACTCCCTTCCGCTTTGAGCTGACGCATTATCTCGATGTATTTAGGTAGGTCTTTCGAAGACGTCAAACGAACCAAGCAGCGTAAGCTTGCTTCAGGCTTTAGCATTAATTCAAACTTCATCTTACTGACTACAGCAAGATTGTTTTGCGTAAAAAGTTCATGTAGGTTAGCTGATAGACCAGCCCTACCGTTGTAACGTACACTGCGGCTGAGTTCTAAGACCTCACCACTCGGTAAGATAAGTTCGCTGATAGTAAAATGTCGACTGCGATTACCCACAGGTCCATGACCGAAACCTCGCTCTAATACATTACCAACGATACTGGTATCAGGCCCTGCCCCTGTGCAGTCTAAAACCCAATTAGTATGCTTAAGATACTCTGATAATTGGCCCTGTGTGACACCAGGTTCAATTTCTACGACCCCAAGATCTTCATCAAAACTTAGGATACGATTCATCCTACTAAGATCGAGTAAAACACACCCATCTTGCGCCGGTGCGTTGTACCCATATCCCCAATTATTTCCTTTACTGATGGGATAAAATGGTTGTTTATTAATAAATGCTTGCTTAATAAACTGTTTAAGTTGCAGGTCGTTTTCAGGCTTGAACACATCACAAATCATACGTGAATGCTTCCCGAGACCACTATGGACTTCAATATTTCGTGCACAGAAATCCTTCTCTTCAACACAAAACAAAACATACTCCTTTATTGGTTTGAATACCGTTGATTCATCCTAAAACTGTGCAATTTGTAACGCAGAATAGAATTGGGTTGGATTATGTCACAAAGCCAATAACAAACAATGCACATATCTAAAACCTGAACATATTCAACAAAATAAAGCTTATGTATTTAGCGCACTATTAATATGGTTATTTTTAAACCTTGAAATAAAATAATTATGGGAAGGTAGTATAAAACTTATTTATGATGTCGGTAGAGTTCATCTAGAGCAACGGACAAGCCATCTTCTTTTACTATTCTTATATGCTCTCGCTTTAAGCCTCTCGCATTGGTTAATCCACATGAGTGTGCAATCAACCCAATTCCATAATGGATGTATTTGTTATAATTGGCAACGCGAGTCATTTTATCCCCAACATTAAGTCCTTGCTGAAGACGTTTGTCATGTGTAGTAATACCTGTCGGACAAGTGTCTTTGTTACATTGCAACGCTTGAATACATCCCAGCGCAAGCATGTGCCCTCGCGCTGAAACAACAAAATCGGCACCCAAGGCAAGCGCCCAGGCCACTTTAGAGGGTGTGATAAGTTTGCCAGACGCGATCACTTTTATTCGGGAGCTAAGCCCATATTCATGAAGAAGACTCACCACAATAGGTAAGCTTTCCTTTAAAGGCAAACCAACATAATCCATAAGTGGCTGTGGGGCAGCACCTGTGCCACCATCAGCACTATCGATAGTGATAAAATCAGGAGCGCTATCATGACCGCGTTTATCGATCTCATTAAAAAAGTCATAAATCCATGCTTGTGAACCTACTACAGATTTAAAACCAACAGGCTTCCCCGTCACATCTCGAACCCGACCGATCATATCGAGTAAATCACTAACACTACGAACATCAGGGTGCCCATTTGGGCTTATTGAATCTTGCCCCTCAGGTATCCCTCTAATTTTTGCAATTTCAGCTGTCACTTTTCGACCGGGCAAAATTCCCCCTTTTCCTGGCTTTGCTCCTTGACTCATCTTAATCTCAAACATTTTAACGCTGTCATGTGACGCTATTTCAATTAGCTTTTCATCGGATAGATTACCCAAACTATCTCGAACACCATACTTCGCGGTTCCTATTTGGAATACTAGGTCACATCCCCCTTCCAAATGGTAAGAACTTAGACCACCTTCACCTGTGTTTAGCCAACATCCAGCCATCTGAGCACCTTTTGATAAAGCCCTAACGGCAGGTTTTGAGAGTGCTCCGAAACTCATCGCTGAGATGTTAAAGATTGAGGAAGTGACATAAGGGTTTCGACAGTTGGGGCCAATAGTTACGGGAGCGGGAGACACCGCATCTTCTTCAAGAGTAGGAAAAGCACAGTTCATGAACATAATTGTGCCTGTCGCATCCAAATTACGTGTAGAGCCAAAAGCTATTGTTCTATCTACATTTTTCGCGGCTTTATAAACCCAGCTTCGCTCGGCTCGATTAAAAGGCATCTCTTCTCGATCCATCGCAAAAAAGTACTGCCTAAAAAACTCACCCTGTTTTTCAAACAAGTACCTAAAGCGACCAATCACCGGATAGTTATGTCTTATAGCGTGGGTATGTTGGCGTTTATCTACAATATACATGTAAATAACAGCAATCACTCCGCCACCAACGACGAGAGTAAATAGCCCTGCAAACAGATCAATTCCTATAATAAATAACTCACCCATTGCGCCGCTCCACTTTGGTAAAACACTTATTTGCTTCGTCTCTTGAACACTATAGCTGACTATTTACCACTTAACTGCTCTCAAAAAAGAGCAACTCAACTTCAGTCTTTACGACTACCATTTGGTCTCAAGAACACTGCACTTCCATATATTGAACCGAAAGATAACAGGAGCAGAAAAACTGTAAACCTTAATCTAATAAGGTTCGACGATGTCTCATGTTTTCCTCTTTGTCAGCCAGGGTAATGGTTACTGAGACATGCATTAGAAATGGTGTAAAATTTTTGTTAATTGCTTCTATGATTAACAAAGCTCTAATAAACTTAACTCAGAATTGACTGCAATTTATTGAAACTAGGATATTTTACTCGTTGGCATAAGTATTTATTCACAGAGGTTAAATGTAACTTTTGTGCAATTGATAAACTCTGGTTCAACAAGTTTAGGAACACCCGCTTTTAACTCAGTTAATCATTGGACTATCAAAGGGATATGATAGAATTGTCATTAGTGATGAGTTATTTAACAACGCTATTTCCGTTGTCGTCCTGTGCCTGCATCGGCCCATACTCACCAATATTGACAAATTACAATTAAAAACCATGTGCTCAAGTCGTGGTTTTCAAACGGAGAAATGCAGATGAAAAGAACGTGTGTGATCACAGGTGGCAGCTCAGGAATTGGCCGAGCTATCGCGACACTTTTCGTTGATAACGGCTACAAAGTTTATAATTTAGATATCACCCATAGTGATGCAGGCATTCACCTCCCTTGTGATATCACCAATCATGAAGCTGTACAGAAACACATCCATGAAATTGCTCAAAGTGGTTCAATTGATGTCTTGATAACAAGTGCTGGCGTGCACTTTTCCGCTAATATAGAAAACACATCAGAGCTAGATTTACAACGAGTATTTGATGTTAACGTTAAGGGAGCATACTCCGCTATACAAGCTGTTTTGCCGACTATGAAACAGCAGCAGTCAGGATCTATTATTATCATCGCATCAGAGCAAGCACTTGTGGCTAAACCTAATTCTTTTGCTTACAACATGAGCAAGGCTGCACTGGCTTCCCTCGCCAAAACCACCGCTTTGGATTACGCCAAATACAATATCCGAGCAAACGCTTTGTGCCCCGGAACCATTGAAACACCTCTATACCACAAAGCGATTGAGCGTTACTCCGAGGCTTCTGGTTGTGACATAGACGAAGTCCACAAGAGTGAGGCAATGCTTCAACCATTAGGACGTTTAGGACAACCTGAAGAGGTTGCGCACTATGCACTTTTTCTTGCAAGCGATAACGCATCATTTATCACGGGTACTACTCCAGTAATCGATGGCGGTTACACAACAGGATAAACTCAGCAATGTTTAAACTCATCGATCCTCACCTACACTTTTTTGATCTGACTAAAGGCGATTATCACTGGCTCAAGCCGACAAATCCGCCATTTTGGTCTGATAAACCTCTTATCGCTAAAAACTTCAATCAAGAGGATCTGCAAGTCAGCCAAGGGCTTGAACTCAGTGGCTATGTACATATTGAAGCTGGGTATGATAACCAACATTTTTGGCGAGAAGTTGAATGGTTAGAATCAAATAAGAGCTTGCCTTTTAGAACCGTTGCTTCAGCTGATCTGACTCGCTCTCCCGAACTATTTACAGAAGATATTAACAAGCTAAAACGGTACTCCTCAGTTGTTGGTGTAAGGCATATCTTTGATGAAGAAGCGCTTAACTTGCTCAATAACCCCGCGGTCATCAAAAACCTTGAGCAATTAGCACAGCACGATTTATCCTTTGATTTGCAAATGCTATTCTGTGATACAGCATCGGTCGATGCTTTGTTAACTCATATGAGCTCTTTGCCTCACCTTAAAATCATCATCAACCACGCTGGTTTTCCATCATTACCTCATGAACCAAGCTGGAAAGTCTGGCAAAACAACATTAAGTCTATCGCGAAGTATCCAAATGTAGCAGTGAAATGCTCAGGCTGGGAAATGAAAAGCAGAAACTATGGTATGGACTGGGTCACTCAAGTTATTGCTGAGTGCCTAGAAGCGTTTGGCCATGACAGAGTGATGTTGGCAAGCAATTTCCCTTTGTGCCTATTTTCAAAGAGTTATGACTTTTATTGGGGAAGCGTTTTAGGCATATCCAAGGAAAATGCGCAGGCATTAATGTATGATAATGCCTGCCAATGGTATAAATTCTAAGCCGTTATTTTACCGAAACATGAGGTGATCGCTTGATTACCTCATCATTTAGTTCAATACCAATTCCGGGAGTGTCTGGTGCTTGGAAAAAGCCATCTTTTGGCTGAGGATCTTGAATGCAAAGCTCTCGATTCCAATCTTTAATCGCGTAAGTATGATGTTCATGAATTAAAAAGTTAGGGATTGCGGTTTCCAAGTGAAGCGACGCAGCTGTTGCAACTGGCCCACCACAAACATGTGCTTGTATTCTAATGTCGTAGACATCCGCATAATCGCAAACTTTTTTAGCTTCAGTAAAGCCACCGCATAGCCCAACATCAGGTTGCAATACATCGATACTTTGATCTTCAAAGTATGGCCTCACATCCCAACGGTGATACAAGCGCTCTCCCCCAGCGATTGGCACATTAACTCTTTCAGATACTTTCTTGTGAATGGCAGAATTTAGGTAATTGACCGGCTCTTCGTACATCATACAACCGACCTCTTCGACAACCTCTCCCATTTGAATTGCAGATGCCGCGCCCATCAATGAATGAGATTCAAAAATGATGTCGACATCTGGGCCTACTGCATCTCTAATCGCTCTCAAACGGTCACCAAATAGGCGCATTTGTGGCTGAGTGAAAAGTTTAGTCCGGTCGAAAGATGATTCGCCATTTTGGTCATAAACAATAGGATCAACTTTAACCGCATCATAGCCTTCCGCTACAGCTTTAAGCGCTGCTTCAGCGTACTCTGCAGGTTGAATAAGCTTATTACATTCTTTATCCCAATCAAATTGTAATTGGCTTGCATAAGTGCGTAGCTTGTCATTGGTTTTGCCGCCGAGAAGCTGATATACAGGTAAACCAAGTGCCTTGCCTTTGATGTCCCACAATGCCGTGTCAATCGCGCTCATGGCCGCATACAAAACAGGCCCACCACCTAACCCCCAAAAGCTCTCTCTGAGCATCCTTGACCACAGTTTCTCTGTATTAAAAGGGTCAAAGCCAATCAACACGGCTTCTGCAATTTCTTTGATCATGGCTGCAGCAGCACTATGGCCCCAATCGTAAGCAAGGCCAGCTTCCCCTACACCTGAAATCCCTTCATCAGTATGAATACGAACAAATACGGGATTCCAAGGTGGTCTTTTAGGACAGTGAATATCAAAAATTTCTATTTCGGTGATTTTCATTGAAACAAACTCAACTATAAATAATTAAACAACTAAACATCAAAATCAGGGTAACGCTGTTTTACTCTTCTCATCATTGCAGGCCATGCCTTTTGACCACCAGTTAAACCAGAATGCACTACGTTGGCTTGGGCTTTGATTCCATCAACAATAGATTGGTCGACAATGTGATACTTCTGACCCGTTGCTTGAATCTGCAACTGGATTTGACAAGCTCTTGTCAGATCGTACATATGCATAAATGCATCGCCAATGGTCTTACCCATAGTCAGCGCACCATGATTGCGCAATAGCATAAAATTGGCATCTCCAAGATCATCCTGTAAACGCAGCTTTTCTTCATGGTTGACCGCTAGTCCTTCGTAATCATGATAACTTATGGAAGCCAATGCGAACATTGAGTATTGGCTTAATGGAAGGAGCCCTTCTTTTAAACTGGCAATCGCAACCGTCGCGTCTGTATGGACATGAAGAGCACATTGGTCGTCAGGCCTGGCTTCATGGACTGCGCTATGAATAGTAAAGCCCGCTGGATTAATGTTAAAAGGCGTATGTGGATCTACAATTTTGCCATCAATATCAATTTTGACCAAGTTTGATGCAGTGATTTCATCAAACGAAAGGCCAAATGCATTAATCAGTAAATCTTCTGTTCCCGGTATACGTGCCGATATATGTGTATGAATGAGATCGTCCCAGCCATGCATAACAAAAAGCCGATAAGCTGCTGCAAGCTCTACTCTTGTCTGCCATTCAATCTCAGACACCTTATCCTTAATACTCAAAATAGGTATGTCGTACATACTCATACTCCAACTTATACAAACTTATGACATAGTAAACTATATAATGGACCATGGTACCAACAATAGAGTCGGAGTTGGATGTCTAAATGAGATGTTTTGTTGTTCTCATTACATTGGCGACGAGTAACCTAAGTAGGCAATTAAAAAACATAATGGCAGAATATGAAGGTGTATTGATATCGCTTAAAAAATACATACGCAAACTATCCGTGCATAAAAATAAACCCGTTTATCAAGTCGTCATGAGATAAATTAGTGCATTTATAATACAGAGAAATTATTAATAATTTAAATGTCAAAATTAGCGCAAGCCGAATAAATAACATATTAGTAAATAGACGACCACTCCTAGTTGGCCATACTGTAAAGAAAAACATAGCCATCTCACAAGTCCACAATCGTTATAATGCATTGATAAATAGTGGTTTTTTACAAGTTTAGTTATGCTTACAACTATTGATGAGCGATATGTTGTCGCATTTATTGGACATAAAGTTATTTTGTGAAATTTTCTATTTTAAAAATGCCCCTAGTTTGTCAAAGTACTCACCCGTTAGTTAAGCAAAACAAAAATTAAAATTATTCACAAAAACGTCAGGTAGGATTATTGATGTAACTAGTTTTCATTTAGCCGTGAAAAGTAGAAAAACAAAAATACCAAATTAATTTCACCATAAACAGATTAGTTTACAGTGCTGAAATATCCTACAACTTTCACCTTAAGGGAGTTTACAATGAACGACTTAAATGAACTAAAACGCTGGGTAGAAATAGTGCAAAGATCAGCCGTGCCATCGAACGGTGAGCAGCTCACAACCAATGAGAAACAAGCGCTTGCACAGTGCTGCAGGGTATTAGCTCAAACGGCAGAGCTTATCGCCGATAAGGTCGCCGCCTAGCCTTTTTCCAATAGCACTTGTGACTCTATAGCATGAGTCGCAAGTGGTGCTAGAAGTCCTTCACCACCAACACAGCCCCCTAAGAATTAACCGCACGCTCCCGAGATTACTAGACTGAAGTGTTTGCGCGGTCTTACTAAATTGG
This sequence comes from Vibrio sp. Of14-4, assembly GCF_022347625.1. Classification (NCBI taxonomy): domain Bacteria; kingdom Pseudomonadati; phylum Pseudomonadota; class Gammaproteobacteria; order Vibrionales; family Vibrionaceae; genus Vibrio; species Vibrio sp. Of14-4. The sequence continues at coordinate 185,671 of NZ_JAKRGI010000010.1, forward strand.
AAAATTGGGCTTAATCTCTCAGTTATGAAATCAAGCTTATAATTGATGTAACTGAACTTCGATTCCTTACTTAATTATCTGATATATTGAGAGTTATCCTATTTAAGAATCACAAATATTGTGAGGTTTTATGTCGGCGAATTCTCTTCTTTCATCTGCTGCTGAGCAGATTTATGGGCGTGTATCTGGCAAACAAGATGCTAATAAATGATATAAGGTTTACGTGAAGCACTGGAACGAGGGACTCCAATAAGTGATCCGCAGGTACAAAGGCTCATCGAGGCGATAAGTGATTTAACATCTGCTGGTGCAAAGCAGCGCAACTTTGCGCGGCGTTACATGCAAGACAAAGAATTAATGCTTAAATTACCACGAGGCCCAAATTCAATTATGTTCGGTTATTGGTGATAAACATGATCAAATGGCTAATACATGTTAGTTTTGTCGTCGCAACGATATTGGTTGTTAACGATGTAGCATCTTTAGGCGACCCTGTTCAATTTATCGATTTAACCAGTCTGCTTATTGTCGTGGTACCAACTTTATTTGCTACGGGTGTAGGTTATCAAAAGTCACGTACTACAGCACTGAGTTGCGCTTTATTTACGGCCATTGTTAGTAGTATCTTGGGTGTAGTTATTGGCGTTATACAAACTCTAGGGAATGCTTATTCTGATTCAGAGGCAGTATTTGTAGGGTTGAGCGTTGCACTATTACCTCTATTTTATGGCCTTATCATTACGTTATTAGTTCTGCCTTTTCACTTGAGTTGTAAAAAGTAACTGCTTTACATCATATAACCTAGTATTAACAATGCCACCTCTTTCTAGGTGGCTATTTTGACTAGAAAATAAAGGCTTGTCCCTATTGATTGTATTAACACTTTTACTATTGCAGCGCGCTATATTTAGGAGGTAAAGAGAACTTGAAACAACCTAAAAATACCAAAAACAATCAGTAATGGACCAGCGATCTTTAGTAGTCTTCTATTGCGATTTAGCCAACTAGTTGAGTCATCTTGAGATTTACCTACTTTAAGTTTTCCAGTTGCAACTAGGTAACACCAAATACCACCAATGATAGAAATAACTCCATCTACCAGTTCAAACATTTTAATTCCTCTTATTATTACAAATTAGTATTAAATGTGCGTATTGTTAAGCATCACTCTGTGCGGTGACATACTGCTTCAATATTATGGCCATCTGGATCAATAACAAATGCTCCATAATAATTGGGATGATATTGTTCTCTTATACCTGGTGAGCCATTATCTTTTCCACCAGAGGCCATGGCAGCTTCATAAAACTGGTCTACCTGTTTTCGATTGTCAGCAGCAAAAGCAACATGTAAGGGAGGTTGTGGTAGATTACCTTTTCCAAGCCAAAATTCTGCTTTTCCATTCTTTCCGAAACCACTTGCATCTTCAAGCTCCACTATTTTATCAATGCCCAAGGGGGCCAAAGCTTTAGAATAAAATTCATTACTTTTTTCAAAGTCAGATACTGAAAATCCAATGTGATCAATTATCATCGTAATATTCCTTTATGGTTTTTTAAACCTAACGTTTTATTCGTGTTCATTACCACGTTTTGCTTGTTATACCAGTGAAAGAGAGCAAAGTTCTTCATCATTCCCTTTTATATCAGGGAACGCCAAATGATACTGTAAAAAGAACAGAAAAGAGTTTTAATTGGGTATTTTTATTATGTGTTCAGTACTTAACTCGTATTGATACACCTAACCAAGATGCTCCTTCACGCTTATTAGCGGTAGAGTGCCAATTCTCGATGAAATCCCACGCAGCATTGCCCTCGGCAATATGTGAGTCAAACCAGTAACCTTGCGCATCATTGAGTATGTAATGTAACGAATCATTTACCGAGATAACTGATATTAACATTGTTTTGTCTGGTGTAGACTTGCCCAGCGCCAACGTTTTTGTAGAAATACCTAATTTTTCAATTAGTTCAAATTCGATAGGGAAAGCTCGATGCAAATATTCATTGGTTTGCTCATCTCTAATAATAACTTCACACTCCAAACCAAATTGACGAAGAACATACAGCATCGCTCCTAATGAATTATAGCCAGAATGTTCTATGTAATCTGGGTTCTCGCCGGGAGTAATTATTCCCGTGACTTTGTAGAGTTCCAAAGCCAAGTCTTTTAATTCCTCTGAATCACTAATTTCAATAGAAGAGCCCGTAAATGCGACCTTTTTTGCATCATATTTATGTAGCTCAATAGACGAAGTAAGAGGTAGCTTATTCAACCTTTTTAAACATGCAACAATACAATAAGGCCCGCAATACAGACTTCCTTCTGGCTGCCTCATTTTTGGAAAGATACTCATATCACCCTCGCCCCCTCTCAAACAAATTGTTGGCTTTGCCGTAAACTCGATCGTACAAGCTTTTAACAAACTCTATGTATATTTTTTGGTTTTCAGCTAGATATTTATACCAACCGCATCCGATTCTGAAGCAGATCTGATGATGTATTCCATGTGAAATTTCCTTCTAGCTCATAACGCTTTACTCAACGGAAAATTACGAGCGTAGCGAGTAATTTTCTGAGTGCAGCAACTTGTTAGGCATTGTTTATTAATGGGTTAACCAAGTCAAATGATGTCTCTGGCAACACCTTACCCGTTATTGTACCTAATATTGCCATTTCGAATCGTTCTCTAAACTCATAAAGCTGCTCAGTATCGATATTACTAATTTCAAAAAAATCATTTTCTGCAAAATGCGCTGAAATTAAATTGAGAACTCGTTGTTGGATATATAGAAGCATATATGCCAATTCACGAATTACCGGGGAATGTAAATCTTGTTTTTTAGCAATATCGAGTAACTCTGAATGAAGTACCCAAAATGTTTCTGAGTCCCATTCCCCATATTCTGAGAGCCTCTCATAAAAAGAGCCTTCCCAATTTGCGTGCCCTGGTATATTTCTTTCTAGTTCTGAATACATAAACTATTCCTGAAATGCCTAACGCCCAATTAAGGGGTGAACAACGCCACCACCCAACCTAAAATATTGTGCCATAAACACTAAATTTTAACTAGAAGTAAAAGTGCCAAGCGCTGTTAATCACTCTTAAATTGCTTTATTATGTTTTTACTGCCTTCATTCCTCTACCTTTTGGCAACTCAACTGTTGCTTTTTTCCTTAAAGCTCCTAGAGCATCGACAGATTCAAAAAGATCGTCCTGACTTTTAACCTTGTACTTTACATTATCTCGTAAAGCTTTAGCTTCAGTATGAATGTTCAGGTAAAAATCGGCTCTATCTGAAAAGTTAAAAGCTGCCTGTAATGAAATTATAATTGTTAGTAAGGCACCTAAAAATGGAGATAGCTCACTTTTTCCGAATAGACCAACAACCGTAACTAAGACTGACACCACAATCGATACAATTATCAAAATAACATTGACCCAATAATTTCTCCGATAAAGCCTCCACTTAAAAGCGGTGTACTTTTCAACTTGCTCATATAGATTATTGATATCGCCTTCTAATTCTGTATTTTTCATTAACATCTACTTTATAACTGGTAATTCCACAAAAACATAACGCCCTACTAAAGTGTATACAATGTAATACCGAAGCCGCCTCATACTACCTTAAACACTAAAACCAACGCATAGTAAAAATGCCACGCGCTGCGAATTACTTTTGAACAATTTGTTAGATCTTTTTCAAAAGGTTAAGACTCGTATACGACAGCCAAACCACCAAGATTGTCAGTAAGTTTAGAGAAACTGTTACTCCATTAACATTCACACTTATCGGTACTTCAACTCCAGAAGAAAAGGCTAAGGAAAACTTAGGCGTTTCTATACCTATCATCTGGATGAAGTAAAGAGCGATCATTAACTTAAATACCCAAAACTTCTTTTTTAACAATCCGTAAAAACTAAACAAGTTCAAGCTTAGCATCACTAAAACGATTGCAAGTGCGAGAAAAAGACTCGAAGCGCCCAATTGATTTACTTGGGCAAGCAAGGTAAATAGTAGAGACAGAGTAACTGCAACAGATATACCCTGCAAAAACAGTAAGAACTTTGTTCTTTTTAAATGATTTTCAAACAATTTTATATTTCCCCTTGGGGGCATAACACCTCAGCGGCCAGGTTAAACGAGGTCCAGTTGACTGGCCTTGTTAGGCTTTTTCAAGTGCCACCCCGTAATTAATGCCCAGCAGTACCCTTTTTATGGTTTCTTCAAAAATACCGATTTTATATAACTGTTCATCCGGATCTGTGAATATATAAAAAACATTATTTTCGTCAACTAACAACAACATGTGATCATGATGAGCCGATGCAAACGAATATAATGAGGTATTTAAATTGGACCAGTAACTATGAAACTCACCACCAAAGTCAAATGCTTCAGTTCCGAAAGATATATCACTCGCAGATAGTTCACGACCAGCGCAAACTTCACCGACTTCTAGACCACCAAATTGAGCGAGAACAATATTCGCATTCTTATGAGCAGCATTGATTGAACCGAAAAGAGGCAACTTAATTTTTATTTTACGGTCTTCAAACCAACCCGCATCTAAGAATAGTTTTTTGACATATTTATCAGATTTTATAATAACCTCACATTGTTAATAACAGACAGGCTTGTTTTCCCGCCAGCCTAACCTACAACCAACCTATCATAACCCACTAAAATTAAAGAATATATATCGAATTTTTTATTTCTCCATCACATAGAAACGAGCCAGCCTGTTATCACTTTTTGACGTGGCACGTTATGCTAGGGAGCAATACTTGGTCGATTCAAAGTACTATCTCACCGTTGTATCAATGCTAAGCCCGACTTTCTTTCTTCCCATCACAACAGATGTTTTAAAACGACGCACGTTATTGTTGTTAAAGAAGAGTCGATAAGTTAGTAATTCAAACTCTTTCATGTCTTTCGACGTACAAATCAGACAAAAATCTGCCTCGCCTGTAATGTAATAGCATTGCTGTACTTGAGGATCTGACAGAGCAATTCTAGCAAAAGCATCAATTTGGTCTGGTCTTTCTCTTTCCATTTCAACCATCACAACAAAGCTCATCGATTGCCCAAGTTGATCGGGATTTAAGATTGATATGTCTTTAACAATGACACCTTCATCTCGTAGACGCTTTAATCTTCTCTGTGTAGATGCAACAGAAAGAGAAGCTATTTCAGATAAAGCTTCAAGTCCAATACGCGCATTTTCTTGCATAGCACCTAAGATATGCATATCTGCTCTGTCTAAAACCATAAAAAATACCAACGATTAGCTAATAAATGATTATTTTTATCAAAATATATTGAATTAAGACCAATTCATATCACTTTCATCAAATAATATTTAACTATTGATTATTTGATTCAAATTCACGTTAAATGCTAAATTTTCTAAGACCTAAAAAGCTATTGGAATCATCCTTAACCTATAAGGCTACCCCATTGAGAGGGTTCTCCTATAAGGGGCAGCGCTTACTTATAAAGGATGAGACGCAACGCTTAGGTGAAAGTTCTTTTAAAATATTAGGTGGGGCATATGCTGTTACACAACTCGTTTCCAAGCAAGTTGGAAAAGTACTTACCTATGACGATTTTTCTAAGCCAGAAGTTCGGAGCGTAACGAAGCACATGACATTTGTCTGTGCAAGCGCTGGTAACCATGGCCTTGCTGTCACACATGGCGCACAAACTGTCGGTGCCAGATCTCGTGTTCATCTTTCTAAAAACGTTCCTGATGAATTTGCTAATCGTCTGATTAATAAAGGAGCCGAAGTTATTCGCTCAGGAGCAACATATGAGGAAAGCATCGAAGCAGCAATCCATGATGCAAAGGAATCAAATGCTATTCACTTAGCAGATACGTCTTGGTGTGGATACACAGAAATCCCTCAACTAGTGATGGAAGGATATACAGTAATAGCAGAAGAGCTACGAGAGGAGTTTTATAGGACGAATGCATGGCCTACACACGTTTATTTGCAGGCAGGTGTCGGAGGTTTAGCGGCTTCAATTTGTTTAATGATACGTAGTAACTGGCGAGTACAACCTAAAATTATCGTTGTTGAACCTGACCTTGCTCCTTGCTTATCTGAAAGTGCACAACAAGGAAAAGTCTGTAGCGTTGAAGGGGCTGTTTCCATCATGGGAAGACTAGACTGTAAAGCGCCATCTCTTCTTGCTTTCGATATTTTATTTCATCAAGCAGATAGCTTTGTAACAATAACTGAGCAAGAAGCCTTAAATGCCACAAAGGTTGCTCAACAATTCTCGATCAGTACAACACCGTCTGGTGCTGCGGGATTGGCGGCACTAATAAACGATTTAGATGACGAACAACTACCATTGGCCATTATAACTGAAAGCGATATTTGAGAGTGACCCCGAATATTGGCACCATTGACATAAAAAGGATTCTTAGAAATGCATGAAACAGAAATAACATTAGCATCAATACTTAGATTTGGAGATCCTCGGCTAGAGAGCACTACCCATGCTGTTGATTTCCCTGATTCAGAGCTGAATCAGAATATTATTCATCTACGTGAAGCTCTTGTTCTTTTCCAACAACATTACAAGTGGGGACGTTCTATCGCTGCGCCTCAAATAGGAATAATGAAGTGTATAGTAGCAATCAATACACCGCATTTACCAAGTGTTTTAATAAATCCTGAGATAATTTGGCATAGTACCGAAACTCAACTGGTTTGGGATGATTGTATGAGTCTACCGGAAATTGCAGTTGAGATTGAACGATGGAAACATATTACGGTTAAATATCAAACAATAGATGGAGATATTAAATTTCTTGAAAATCTATCTCCGCAAGATTCCGAATTGCTGCAACATGAAATTGACCATCTAAGCGGAATTATCATGACACATAGAATGACCAGTGCACATCGAGTAATATCTAGAGAGCTTCGTACTGCTTAAGTTATTATTTCCCTACTCAATTACAGTAGCGAGCTAATCATAATGTCTACCGAAAAATGTATCATCCACATTACTAAATTAGAATATAACGGATTAGTTGAAGTATTGAAAAGTAACGCCGCGTTAATGGGCAGATAACGCTACTACATACTTAGCTCATTGTGGTACAAACACTCACGCGAACTGTGAACCAAAACTGCCAAGTGTTGGTTGTCTAATTGACAGCTTTGTTATGCGTAGCTTCTTTAAATCAACACTGGTCTAAAAAAGCTGCGCTCATAGCTGATAATACAGTCCACTCTATCGGCAAACTCGAAAGCTTTAATACATTCAGGATCATTTTGAGACTTAGTACGATAGTCTTCATAAGCTGACAAACTTTCAAACGTAAAAAGAGCCAAAGCTACATTGTTTGCGCCTTCAGATGGCAGAAAGTAGCCATTGTGTTGACCACCAAACTTCTCAACAAGTGGAATCCACATTCTGGCGTATTCTTCGAACTCATCGACCTTCTTTGGGTCAATTACATACCTGACGTGACAAGTAATCATAAACATTAACTCCTTCTAATTGCTTGATTTTATGGGCTACGCATAACGTCTGAATAATTTGTGAGCATAATTTAGCAATTTTATTGCGTCGTTTGCAATTAAGAATTACAAACTATGGTTAATCTCGACTCATCCACTTATTAGGCATATGAGCACACAATAAAGAGTATGTAACTTCATGCTCATTTTTCATGCCCTCTCTAGTCCAACCTTGAGATTTATAAAAGATATCTGCTCTTGTGTTTGCTTCTGTATCAAGAGTAACTTTTTTCGCTCCAAGATCAAAAAGCCAACAAGTAGCCAGTTGAATCAAACCTTTACCTACACCAATACCTTCATATTCAGGTAAAACAAAAAGCGCCCAAATAGAATTGACTTCTCTATCAGCATATGAAAACCCAACAACCTTTTTATCCAATTCACACACCCAACCTCTACCTCGTCTATCAAGATAGTCCTCATACATTTTCCGTGTGATTTTACTTGGGTCTGATAGAGCATTTTCAACCACTGAGAGCCTTATTTCAGCCATCATATCTATATCTTTGAAGGCAGCCTGTCTGAACTTCACTTCTACTCCTGATGAATTAATATGCCTAACACCACGTTAAGTAGTGAGCAACACTACCACCTGCCTAAGCTATTGTATCGTAAAGACTAAAGCCGATTCAAACCCAAAATACCGAGCGTTGTGAATCTGCTTAAATTGTTTGTTAGAACTGTATTCAAAGGTAGCGACTAACCAGCTCTACTTCTTTCAAAGCAATACTGTCAGCAGCAATTCCGACTTGATTCACATTCAATGAATACCACTTAACTTCGTCAGCCTCTTGAGCCGTAATATCACCAGTCCAAGCGCTAACAATGAAATAATGGATCAACTGCAGCTCTTTCGTTGGATGGTAAAGGGAGCATAAATATTTGTAATCAGTTGGAACAACATTGAGCTCTTCATTTAGCTCGCGGAACAACGCCTCAACTTGAGTTTCACCATATTCAATGTGGCCACCAGGTATAGTGATCAAACCGGGATCCGTTTCCTTTTGCTCACTGCGTTTTTCTAGCAGTACCTGTAAATCGTTGAGCATAATGAAAGAGATGCATTCATTTACTTGCATTTATATGTTCCCTTGAAAGTTCTAACGCTTAAGCTAAGCGGCACAATTCATTGCGTCCTTTGCTTGAGCGCATTGTTATGTGTTTACTTTTGAGATTGCCACTTAGCATTCACTGATTGATATTGTAATGGTATGTTCAATTTGGCTTCATTTATAGAGCTGTATTTTTGGTCTTGCTCAGTTTCCCAGTGCTCATAGTGAATGTAACCAAAAGGCTTGTCGCCGGACCAAGCCCACTCTATGACCTTAGCCCCATCAATTTCTCTGGGGGGATTATTCATCGGACACTTTCATTAAACACTTGCTAAAAATTTCCACGACGTGACTCCCGAGCAGGGTCATGTAATTGTATGTTACAACCAAGTTCCGCCTTATATATGCGGCCAAGATCACTTGTTAGTTCAACAACACAAAGAAATGGATTGCCTATATCACTCCCCAAATAGTGATGCTTGTGCTGATATTCCACATCAAATTTAAATATAACAACAGCATTCGTTAACCGTTGAAAGCTTGCTTTACTGCGATGAGCTACTTTTGCAATCAGTTCGATATACAACGCATTCAACTGTGAAAATTGATGACTTTCTGGGTCTATCTCTTGATTTAAAATATTAAAGGTTATTTGCTTCACACCACGCTGGGATGCAAAAGAATAAAGCTGCCCAATTGCCCAATAACCAAGATAATCATTATTCCTACTGATACAGAACTGAGCTAAGTTAAACGCAATACCTTTGAAAGGCTTACAACTGGCCATAAGCTTATTTTTCCTTACTACGCTCATTCTATATTCGCGCGATCGCACCAATATTCTGAGAAACTCTCATCCACCCAGCACTCAATTCTAATTGTTCCAAACTCTTTGTAGGTATTAAGTTCTTCAGAAATTACTATTTTCTCTGCTAACAATAAATCGCTTACTGAATCGGCTAATTCTTCAAATCCGTAAAGGTCGATATATTGACTTTTAGTACAGATACTAAGTTTCAGAATACCTTGCTCTTCCTCTCGAATAGCAGTGAGATTACTGACAAAATTAGGCCTTAAGCATTCAAATAGCTTGTTATACTCGCTCACTTTCACCCCGAAAAAACGCTAGCTTTACAATTGTTAATCCCGAATAATGCCCTCTTCGATTATGTACTTCAAGGGTTAATCAAGTTACGACTTACCTAAATATGGCTTAAGAAAACTGGCAACTTGCTCTTCACAAAGCCCAACTTCGACTTCAATACCGCTGTTTGAGAATAGAGATACCTTTGCCGCTATTACGTTCGTCTGGGTCAATTAATGCTATAACAACATGCTTTATTCCAGAATTAACCAACGCATCTGCACAAGCAGGTGTTCGCCCAATAGAAGAGTAAGGCTCTAAAGTTACGTAAGCTGTCACACCATCCATTGAACCTTCGTAAGCATTTAGCGCTTCTACTTCAGCATGGTTTCCACCAACGGCTTATGTGAAACCTTCAGATACAACGAGATGATCTTTGACTAGGACGCAACCAACTGGCGGATTAGGAACACAATCAGGTAATGCTTTCCTAGATAATACCAGTGCTCTAATCATATATTTTTCCGACATATTTCTGTATTCTATTCCTAATTCAGCGCTTATCACCCATTTATGGTGTAAGTAACGCCAGCTATTTTGCGTCGTAAACTATAAATTTATTGATAGATCTTAATTCAAGTCTACTCATCCTATTTAAATCTTATCTGCAAAGTAAGCCATGATTTCTTCTGTAGTCATTTCCCTAGTTTCATTGGCAAAGCAGTAGTAGCTTGGGCGCATATCGCTAAAGTATTGCATGTCCATTTTCAAACCGTCTAATTGTGGAAACAAGCCTACGGGCATGTTGTATTCTCCCGTTTCTTTGAACTTGTAAAACAAATGAGTGCCACATTCAGTACAGAAACCGCGGGAAGCCCAAGAAGATTACTTGTACATTTTAACTTTGTTTTCACCCTCGATTTTCACTTGTGTTCCGCATTTAACTGCGAAAAATGGTGCCCCACCCCAAGTTCGGCATGACTGACAATGACAAACTGTAAAATTAGGGTTGATGCTTTCTGCTGTGATTTTTACAGCCACATAAGCAGTTAGTCTCTGCGTATGACATTAAATTACTCCTAAATTGCTGAAAATATATAGCGCCTTGTTAAGAGGTGAGCAGCGCTGCGACCTAAAGCATTGTGCTGTAAACACTAAAGTCGACTCAAACTCGGAATGCGAGCGTTGCGAATCTGCCCTAAACGTTTTTATGCCCTTAAACCCTTTGGAGGGGTTCATACGGTTTAGGGGGTAACTCAACTTCAATGCCGTCCCCTGGTGATACCCAGCCTCCAGCCTTTACTACACCCATTATTCCAGCTTTACGAACTACCTTACCCGAATCATCCCTTCCTAATACCTCAGACAGAAGACCTGTCTGGTATTCTTCTATTTGTGGACATGGGTTGCGGAGACCGGTGACCAATACTTCAGCGCCACCAGAGAATTTGAGAACACTGTTTTTTGGTAAAGAGAGCAAATCAATACCTAAAGTCGTAATGTTTTCACCAAGACAAGCGGGGCCAACGTCAAATCCCTTAGCAGAAAGATCCTGAAACAACTCGCTATGAAGCAGGTGTACTTGTCTTAGATTCGGTTGTGTTGGATCGACTTTTACTCTCGAACGGTGCTTTACAGTTTTGCCTCTGTGAGCATCTCCTTCAACACCCTCCCCTTCTATCAATAGAATTGATTCCTCCACTGATTTAGAAAAAGTATGCTCCGCACTTTTACTAACTGATACTACACTTTTCATCTATTCCTCCTTAGGGCTAACGCCTTATCTAAACCATTGTGCCATAGCCACTAAACTGGCTTGAGGTTAGGGCGTTAAGCGTTTTTCGTCCTTTTTAGTAACCTTATGAGCTTTTTAATTGATATTTGTGGCGAATTTCATTTACCAAACGATGACGAGAGCTTTTAAGCCTCTCGTGCGGGGCAAATAGTGAGCTAGCTGAATCTAAAAGGTCAACAGCTAAATTTAGCCTATTAAGTTGCTCAGGAGTCAACTCATTGTGTTCTGATAACTCATTGATTATGAGTATTGAAAATTCTTTAGCAGCTATATCTTCCGGTAACCCTGATTTAGTACATAAACCATAAGTTCCATTTAAAAAATAGCTCCACTGTTCGTTAATATGTTCATTTAGCTCTGAGGTGACTTTAGGGTTGGTAGAAGAATATCCTTGCTCTTTAAGACTTTCGATAGCAATTTTATAACGGTTAGCAAATACTGAATAAATGGCTTCTGTTGAATTCAGTGATTGAGCTATAGCTAACCAAGACGAATATCCTTTAGCGTAATACTCTATTTCTTGCTCATCGTGATGTAAGCCAAAAAATGAATCACTTTTCATGTTTAGGTTTAATTTATAAGAGCATTTGGGCATCACGCAATCTATTTGGTATTTTAATAGGGCCTGTTCTGTGATTTTTGTAATATCAAGCAGCTCTTGTTTTGTAAAAAAGTATTTATTTAGATATTTGATTAATTCCACTTAACTTTAACCTCCATGGAAAAGCTAACATTCTTCATAACAGACAGTCTCGTTTCTGTCTGCCTGATATTCCGCTCAATTTATCATAACTCACTAAAAATTAAACTAAATACATCTAGCTATGTCTTCTGTCATCACATAAAAACGCACCAGCGTATTATGAATTTTTAACAGCACATATTATCCAAGATATGATCATCAAAAATCCCCTAATAAATGGTATCCCCCTACACATCTAAAAACTCACCCAGATACAAAAAAGCCTCGCATATGCGAGGCTCTGATTACTATAGAAGGGTTAACCATCAATTCCTTTCGATTTTAGGAACTCCGAGTAAGTGCCGCGGAAGTCGTTAATCTTACCCTCTTTAATTTCCAGAACACGAGTTGCCAACGAGTCCACAAACACGCGGTCGTGAGATACGAAGAAAAGCGTGCCTTTGTATTGCTCAAGCGCCGTATTGAGAGATTCAATAGACTCCATATCCATATGGTTGGTCGGCTCGTCCATCAGCAACATGTTCGGTTTGTGCATCATAAGCTTGCCCAGCAGCATTCGCCCTTGCTCACCACCCGAAAGAACTTTGACAGACTTCTTAATATCGTCTTGGCCAAACAACATACGTCCTAAGAAACCGCGAATGACTTGTTCGTCATCCCCAGCCTGACGCCACTGGCCCATCCAGTCCATTAAGTTCATGTCTTCAGCAAACTCTTCAGCATGATCTTGAGCGTAATAGCCTATGTTAGAGTTTTCAGACCATTTGAACTCACCAGTACGCGGTGCCAATACGCCTGCAAGCGTGTTCAATAATGTTGTTTTACCGACACCATTTTCACCGATAATGGCAACCCGCTCACCTACTTCAAAAATAGCATTGAAGTCTGAGAACAAATCCTCTTCGTAACCTTGAGATAAGTTTTCAACAATTAAAGCATTACGGAACAATTCTTTAGACTGCTCAAAACGGATAAACGGATTCTGGCGACTCGATGGCTTCACTTCTTCTAGCTGGATTTTGTCGATCTGCTTGGCACGAGAAGTGGCCTGTTTAGCCTTAGATGCATTGGCAGAAAAGCGCGCGACGAATGTGTTTAACTCGGCAATTTGAGCTTTCTTCTTCGCATTATCAGCCAGTAAACGTTCACGAGCCTGAGTAGCTGCAACCATATACTCATCATAATTACCAGCAAATAGACGCAATTCACCGTAATCTAAGTCTGCCATGTGGGTACAAACTGAATTGAGGAAATGGCGATCGTGAGAAATAATGATCATGGTACAGTTTCTCTGGTTAAGCGTGTCTTCTAACCAGCGAATGGTATCCATATCAAGGTTGTTGGTCGGCTCATCGAGCAGCATAATATGTGGGTCAGCAAATAGCACTTGTGCTAACAGGACACGAAGCTTCCACCCCGGTGCGACTTCGCTCATCAATCCATAATGCTGTTCTTCAGGAATGCCAACCGCTAGCAGTAATTCACCGGCCTTGGCATCAGCCATATAGCCATCCATTTCGGCAAATTCGACTTCAAGTTCGGCCACTTTAATGCCGTCTTCTTCTGTCATTTCAGGCAAAGAATAGATACGGTCACGTTCTTTTTTGACTTCCCACAGTTCTTTAAAGCCCATGATAACGGTATCGATCACAGTGAACTCTTCGTAAGCAAACTGATCCTGATTCAGCTTAGCGACGCGCTCATTTGGGTCATAACTGACGTTACCACCTGTTGGGTCGAGCTCACCGCTTAAAATCTTCATGAAGGTAGACTTACCACATCCATTGGCGCCTATTAAACCGTAGCGGTTTCCATCACCAAATTTGACGGATATGTTTTCAAATAACGGTTTCGCACCAAATTGCTGCGTAATATTGTTGGTACTTATGATAAGACTATCCCCCTTTCTCCAACTCAGTTTAGTAGAGAAAATATGTTCGTATATGATTTGCGGGGGATTGTACCAAATTGAAACTATGAACTACATCAATTGTTCCAACTTGTTCTTCTACAGTCTAATTACTGCTCAAACCTGACACCAAAAGCCTGGGTCAGGTTTTAAGTAGGTTCTCGATATTAAATTGCTCGCCAGTCGCTTAACTCAACACATCGACCACGATAAAGCACCTCACTATTCGGATCTCTATTTGCGGTTACGAGTAACTCTGAACTGCTCTTTAACATTTGCCACTCGTTCGGTGACATGTAACGAATATCATTAATGTTTTGCAAGCTATCAATTAACTTTAATTCACCTGTTGAATTATCGCGCATCCAAACCATGGCTTTGCTTTGAGAGATCTTGTCCATGGAGAGGTTTCTTTGCATACGCAAGCTGGACTGTCCGGGTTTATCTCCCTGATAAGCCACCAATGCAAAGTGATTGGCTTGTGTATCTGATGACATCATTGCCAAATAACTTGCCGGACGCACCTCAACGATATTTATGTCCGAGGAAGGCTGCATAAGGGTTGGTTGTAAAAATATACCCACGAATAAAGAGAAAGCCATACCTGTTGGCAACCACCACCAGCGGATACTTTTCTCACGTTTGCCTAATCTAAACGTGCTGTTGGCAATATTGGTCCATACCCGTTTGGAAGGTTTTTTGAAGGTGTTAGTCGAAGCGTTAAGGTCAGAACTAGGATTGAGGCCTGATAGGTGTTGCTGCCATTGTTCTATATGAACCCACCAAGTCGGATCCGCCTTGATTAAGGCTTCCATTCTGCGGCGCACTTTGGCTGTTTGTGTACCAAGCACGTATTCACCCGCCAGTTTTTCTCTCAGTTGGGGATTTTGGTATCGTTTACTGTTTATCTTGTCAAACATAGTTTCAATTCCTGTAACCCACGACGAATCCAAGATTTAACTGTACCTAGAGGTGTCTTCACATACTCGACGATCTCTTGGTGGCTCATACCATGTTGATACGCCAATACAATTGCATTTCGTTTTTCTTCAGCAAGAGACTGAAGGCAATAGTTCAAGCCAGATTCGGTCTTTGATTCGCTAAGTTGAATCGCATCTTCTAATAGATGTTCAGTCAGTTCTTCCTTGCGGCGCTCTCGTTTTCTGACTTCATCTATTGCCATGTTTCTCATAATTTGGCAAAGCCAAGCCCAAGGATAATCCAATACATACTCATTGTTGCTATACCAAAGCTTTACATAACCTTCTTGTAATATGTCAGCGGCGATATGTTCATCTTTGACCACATTGTATATAAGACTAAATAATCTTGTATTGGTTAACTGATAAAGCGCTTCGAAAGCCTCTCGGTCTCGAAGCGCTATTTTGGAGAGCAGTAAACCGATTTGATGTTTATCGTCGCTCACTTTTTCCTCATTGAGTGATCAGATGCCAAACATTTTTGACACCATCGCCAGTTGTTTCACCAGCTTGGGAATCTTTAAACCAACGATATAGCGGTTTGCCCTCAAAAGTCCACTGGTATGTGTCATCCTTGCGCTTGGTAACACCAAATCCTCCAGTTAGCTTAATGTTGTCGATACCTTTTTGCGTTAAATCCGAGTCAACATAAGCAGGTGGCCATTTCACTTCACAATCACCGTAGCACACTGACTGGTTGTTCTTGTCTTTATCGAAGGTATATAACGTCAAGTTGTTATCATCGACTAAGTATCGACGGCTGCCATCGTTATAGAGTTTTACTGCAACATCATCAGCGCGTGCAATTGGCCATACACCTTTGACACCAGCGCCATCAATGTCGCCCTCTTTTTGATCTTTGAACCATCGATAAAGTGGCTTACCATTTAATGCCCATTGCTTGCTGCCATCTTTCCTAGTCACTTGGCTAAACTCTGAGCTTTTCGAAAACTGACTGCTTGCTTTATCGTTAACCAGTAGAGGTGGCCATAAGGTCTCACACTTATCTGTACATACAGATTGCCCAACAGGATCTTTAGAGAAGGTATAAAGCGTTTTACCTGCACCATCCACATACACTTCGCCCACTGAAGTCTCGGTCGTATTTGAAGATGCCGTTGCGTAAGCCATAGGTACAACTAGAAGTGAAGATATAATTAACTTTTTCATTATTTGGTTTCCTTAATTATTGAGTCCAACCTTCGCGAGTAAAGAAAGCTTTACCTTGGTCGCTATTTACAAAATCGATGAAGTCCTGAGTTTGTGGCTCTGCACCACGTGTTTTAGCTAATGTCAAATCTCGATATATCCGTCTTTCTGGTTCAATCTCGACATAATCAACCTTATCAGCATGATTTAAAGGCCAATGGATCCATGTGATCCAAGCGTCGGCTTTCTGCTCTTGGAATGCCTTAAAACTTGCCCCGCTGCCTTTGGCATAAGCAATAATCTTGCTGCGGAAGTTTTGCACATCAGCCAAAGAGCCTTTACGTCCTGCAATGTCTTCCCAAACACCTGTCCCTGATGTGTTGTATACTCCCAAGCCTTCTGTCACGACAATACGTGAAGGTTCATCTAGTAAGTCTTGAATCCCTTTGATATTTTTTGGATTACCTTTAGGTACTGCAATAACAGCGCGACGAAGATAAACAGGTTTTACATCCATATCGGTGATAAATGGATAGGTTTCAACAAATGCGCTCATGGATTGCTCTGAAGAACCAAAGATTAGATCTGCATTTTTCTGTGCGTCACGAGTCCATTTAGATTCTGGACCTGCGATGACTTTTACCGGAACACCTGTTTTTTCACTGTAGGCATTCGCTGCACTTCGAAGTGCTGTGTCTGGACCACCAGGGCCATACACATTAATGACGCCATCTTTAGGCTGATGTTTAATCGATGGGTCAAGTTTAGGCGACGCGACAGAAAAGGTGCTGACCACTGCCAATGTCAAAGCGGCTAAGCTCATATTAAGCTTCATGTATTCTCCTTAGCTTTAAAAGGTTTCATACAAGAGACGCACTAAGATGAGTTTTGGATGCACTAAAAACACACTTTTTTTAAAAAAAATTTCAAAACGAGTCAAAATAGACATAATTAATTGATATTTAACAGTATTTATTTTGACAACAATCAACCTGTGTTCGAGCCACGAGTGATAAACTCATTTCTCTATCACTTTACTTTGCAGATAAAAATCTCGATAAGTTCAGGTCAATATGAGGATGACTATGCTTCTTCCAGAAAACACCAGTTGGGTTATTTTAGCTGGCGGACAAGGCAAACGCATGGGCGAAACAGATAAAGGGCTTATCCTGCTTAACGATCGTCCACTGATAGCGCATGTGTTCGAACGTCTGTCGGCTCAAACCTCAGACATAAGGATTAGCGCCAATCAGAATGTCGAGCTTTACTCTCAATTTGCTCCTGTCATCAAAGATCATTTGCAAGGTTTCCTAGGACCAATGGGAGGAATTCATGCGGCCTTATATGAATCAAACAAAGATTGGGTTGGCTTTGTCCCTTGCGATTGCCCTGCGTTAACAGAAAATCTGGTCGAGCGTTTTTGCTCCGCAGTAAAAGAAGAATCTGAAATACTCGTTGCTCATGATGGGCAGTCGGCACAACCAGTATTCTCTCTTTATCATAAAAAAGTACTGGGCAGGTTAGTCACGTTTTTGAGCGACGGAGAGAGGAAAATGAAGCGTTTCTATCAAGAGTGTAACACTCAATTTGTCGACTTCAGTGATGAACCGGACTGCTTTATTAATTTAAACACACCAAAAGAGCTAAAGGACTTTTCAGACAAAACGCAACAACAGGGGTTCTAAGCAAACACCTGAAATGAATACCAATCTCTCAGCTGATGTTCAGAGACAGTGACAATGAGCTTACTTCAGTGCAAAATATAAATTAATAAGAGCGGTTTTATGCCCTACAACCATCCGAGACACTTATGGCACGCACAATCGAATACACATACAAAGGTAAAAACAAAACACTGACGTTTTCTTACCAGCAACACCACAACATACATGAAGCCGTTGCTCAAGCTGAGGGGATAGACATCTCTGAGTTCCTGAAGATGGAACAGCAAATTGAGGCCGTATCAGACACAAAGGCAGTGCGTAACTTTCGGGACAATCATTTTAGAAAATTAGGCTTTGAGAAGATCACTCTTGCGCAAAAAGAGAATCGAGGCATTGGTTCTAAGGATAAATAAAGCGTATTAAGGGCTATCGCAACGATAGCCCTTACAGCAAAAGAAGCTCATTAAGTTTTGCTTTAAAGCATCTTTGGAATGTTCTGTAGCCTTTCAAAACATGAGAGACATACATAATTGCTATACTTCTGAGTAATAAATTTTAGATCTCCATCACCTTTCACGATAAATTATCCTAAAAGGCCTTTTATCCTAGATAAAGCCTCATGAAAAGAATAAAAGCTAAATATTTCAGTCTATTAAATGCACATGTGAATAGTTGAAATTCCATGAATTGATAATTTCATCAATTATTCATAGTTTATTGATATAATCATAATTATTTCATTTGTGTTTTTTTATATCGCATATAGCATCGCCACCACTTTATACATTGGTGAGATTTATAACTATTATGCGTTCGTTTAAAAAACTCTGCGCTTTAACAAGCGGATTAATATTAGTACCTGCTATAGGTTTTGCTGAAGTCACAGATTACAGCTCTAATGACTTTAATATAAGCTATTTCGTCGGTGCTGAAACTGGCTATCAGGTTTCATCTGACACTAACTACCCATATAGCGACCCACACAGTCCACTTGCAGGCATATATGGCGGTATTAACTTAACAAACCATTTAAGCTGGGATTTAGGTTATCAATACCTAGGTGAGATGACTGGAGCATATAACTCTATTCGTATAGAAACATCTCTAGCTCGCACTGGTCTACGCTACGCATATCCTCTATACCAGCAACTATCTGTCTACGGCTACGCAGGTGCTGCTTATTGGTCTTTAGACAAGTCTTCACCCAATGCTCATTACAGTGATAATGGTTTTTCTCCAATATATAAAATTGGGGTGACAGCTCCGATAGCAAAAGACCTATACCTAGATCTTGGCTATCAGTATATTGATGGTATTGGAAGCCAACAAACCGGTGAATTTGATAGCCACGGTGCTTTATTAGGATTGACGTATCATTTTGGTCGCAGCGAAAAACAGAAAATTGTTATTCCTGTAATCAAATCCAACGAAGAAGAGTGCGAATCTAAAATGATCGTACCTCGCACTATTTATCATTATTCAACTCAACTATCGAAAGAAATGAAAACCTTTGGGGTAGATAAATCAGAATTATCTCTTCAGCAAAAAGAGGTTGTGCAAATCACTCAACTCATGACTGATAACCCAGCGGCCAAAGTAAAGGTAATTGGTCATACGGACACATCAGGCTCAGAGGCTTATAACCAAAAACTCTCTGAAAAACGAGCTCAATATATCGCAAAAAAACTCGAGAACAACGGTGTTGACAAAGATCGCATCCTAGTTGAAGGAAAAGGAGAAATGGCTCCTATTGCGAGTAATGAAACCATCGAAGGTCGAGCTTTAAACCGACGTGTTGATATCACTGTTTTTATTTCAGAGTAATTTGGAGCCATAAAAATGAATAATCTTAAACACACTACCCAACTAACAACATTTGTAGCGATCGTATTATTATTGGTAGGCTGCGGTTCTGGCGGAGCCTTCGAAGGTGACACTAATGGTTCGAATAACGCAGATTCTAATAGTTCAGGTTCTAACCAAGTAACAGTTGACCCAGAAGCACGGATATACGAAATAATTATAGATACTGGTAACAAGGAAATTTATTCCTCGCTTCAATATAAAGTAACTGGAAAGTATGATGACGGTAATGAGCAAGACATTACCAAACTGGTCAAATTTGAAGTTACCAATAATATCGTTTCTTTTGATGATGAAGGTGTTGCAATGCCTAATACCATTGGCACGACTGAAGTTACCGCTACCCTCAATGGTGTAACAAGCGACCCTGTTACTCTTGATGTGATAGAAACGTTAGTTTGTGGACACACAACAGGCAACCCCCTCAACAAAAACTTGGGCGGTGGTATTGATGATGACAGCATAAGCACAGCATCAGGCGAGTGTCTGAAGATAAGGGAAGTACTTGATTCTGACGATCCAGCAGGACCAACATACAAGTGGTTTACGAGTTCACCTTCGACGGCACTCATCGCAAAACTTGGCTATTCTATCCAAGATAACTCGACCAATACGGGTGATAGTTATGCTACATCGAATTATGAAGATGGAAATAATGGCCCAGCGGGATACCACTTTGCAAGTTTTCGTCAAGATGGTGACGGCGCAGTGCCACCGAGCTCTACTGGTTCATCAAATCGAGACGCCGGTAAAGATGGCCAAGCCTACCGTTGGTGTCAAAAACTTAATACAATTGAATTTGCAGGTAAAACAGGATGGCATATTCCTTCAATTAGTGAGTTAAATAGTTTGAATAAATATCAAAAAACAGCAGGTAGTATGTACGACCGTTTTGGCTGGCCGGCTACATTGGATTATCACACCTGGGTCTCAGGCTTCAGCAAATTCGATAGTGTTCAATTACATGACACATCAAACCCACTATTGGTTACAGCAGACGAAGCTAGATATGTTTCTTGTGTCGTTGATTTATAATCACTAAACGCAGAAAAGATGTGTATCTAAACATATTAAAAGAGCTTGCCTTAGCAAGCTCTTTTTTTACTTGATATTTAGGAACGCTGCTCCGCGAACACCACCTGAATCACCATGCTTAGCTTTCATAATTTTGGGACATTTAGCAACCGACATCAGGTAATTAGGAATGCGCTTAGGCATTTCTTGGTATATCACCTCAAAATTCGATAGCCCACCCCCTAAAACAACAACATGGGGATCATTAGCAGTAAAAATATTAGCTAGACAAATCGCCAACAATTCCATAAAGCGATCTACATGCTCTGCTGCTTTACTTTCTCCACTCTGATATGCACTGATAATATCAAGCGCTTTTTTTTCTTCACCGTAATAGTGCATATAGAGTAACTCAAAGCCGCGTCCAGATAGGTAGTTATCTAAACAACCGCTTTTACCACATCCACAGCCAAATAAAGGTGCATTTTCTCCGAGAAAAAGCCAAGCATCTAGAGGCAGTCGCGTATGCCCTACTTCACCAGCCACATGGTTTCGGCCAGAAAACACTTTACCATCATGTACGATACCACCACCAAAGCCAGTACCGAGAATAAGTCCAAGAACGGATTCTTCCTCATCAAGGCTTTTGTCCCAAGCTTCGGATAGGGCAAAGCAGTTGGCGTCATTTTCTATTTTAATTTGACGACCGATTCTCGCTTCCAAATCCTTACGCAGTGGTTTGCCATTTGCGGATGGAATATTAACAGTTAACACCGTTTGGTCATCGGCATATTCCATTCCAGGGATCCCAAGTCCAATACTGCCTTTGCAGCCAAATTTCCTATCGTATTTCTCAACCAGCTCTGCAATGGTACTGATAAGCAGCAGATAGTCATCTGTCGGTGTAGCAACGCGTTCAGTAGCTATACGCTCTAGTTGATCGTTAAAAGCGCCAAACTCAATTTTTGTACCTCCAACATCAAAACCGTAGAACATTACCTCTCTCCTAAAACTCAGTCTAAATTCGATAATTTTCTTATTATCTACATCAATAGGCCTACAATCCGTGATACCGTGCTTATTTGTGCATTAACTCAACCTTTCAAGGCCTTCACATCTCTTATCATATGTTCTTATAGCTAAGGTAATATTGTAGTTTCGGCCTTTGCGTATCTGACTTTGTTTGACTTTTACTCATCAAATAGCTCTCTTTAAAGGCATCAAACCACAATACTAATGTTCTGGCTGCAGAATGTTCTCCCAATTGCTCTAATACAACACTCGCGACTTCAGCCGTGGCAAGGTGCTGATCATTATCACTACGCCTCATTACATACTGTGAAAGTGACTGCGGCGAAATTGAAAGCACTGGTAGGTTATCTAAGTAAGGAGATTTTCTAAACATTCTCCTCGCTTCTCTCCAGCTTCCATCTAAAAAAATAAGTAATGGCTTTCTCTCGTTATCACTTAACTGCCCTATGTCTTCATCCCTGATGACGCGATATTTGGATTCTACATAGTCTTGTGGAAACACCACTAACGGCTGGTATAAAGGATTAATCAGAAGATCCAACAGCTCCTGATTTGGCTCTGTACGGCTCCATTGATACGCATACCCTTCTTTTACCGTATCAAGGATTAAGCGCCCTGTATTGCTAGGCTTGAACACTTCATTACTTGAAAAAAGCAAAAGCACGGCAACATCTGTGTTGACATTAGGCTGATAAGGACATAGACAGAGGGTGTGCTCTACTTGACAAAATGAGCATCGTTTAACCTTGCTACCCCTGGCTTGATACGCCCGAGTGGAAGATAACAAACGCTGTTCATACAAGTGATGATACGCGTGGATTCTCATGAGAATTGATGGATAATAAATAAGAGGGCCAAGTTTACATGGCAAGTGGGATATTGGAAATACACAACCGGAGAAAAATCAATTCATGGACACCCCAGATACTATTCGGCTGAGTGTATTCGTTGTCGTTTTAATACTCTGTGCTCTATGGGAGTGGAAGAAACCTAGGAGAACGCTAAGCCAAAGTAAAAAATTTAGATGGTTAAACAACCTTGGCCTAGTGTCATTTAATTCTCTATGCCTAACCATATTTATGCCTGTCCTTGCTTTTGATGTCGCCGTTACCGCACAAGAACATCAGTGGGGAGTATTGCAGTATCTCCAATTACCAACATTTGCTGAGTTTATCCTATGCCTACTGATACTTGATTTCGTAATCTATACCCAACATATTGTTTTTCATAAAGTGCCTTGGTTATGGAGGCTACACAGAATGCATCATAGCGATCAAGATATTGATGTGACAACGGGTACTCGGTTTCATCCAATAGAAATAATCATTTCGATGTGGGTTAAGATTGTCACAGTGATCGTCTTTGGCATCTCTCCCATTGCCGTCGTGTGTTTTGAAATCATACTCAATGCTAGCGCCATGTTTAATCATAGTAATGCTCACCTACCAAAAAAGGTGGACTTCTTAATGCGTAAAATCATTGTCACGCCCGATATGCACCGAGTACATCACTCGCAAAATTTAAGCGAAACACATTCTAATTTTGGCTTCTTCTTGTCTATTTGGGACAAGTGGTTTAATACCCATATTCCTCAACCAGAGTTAGGTCATAATAAAATGGAGATTGGCGTAGCAAAGTTTCAAACAACGAATGAGCAAAGAATTGATAAAATGCTCACCCAACCATTCAGAAACGGATAAGAATGACTAACATGGATAGTTTGATAAAACTGTTAACACCAATAACATTCATGATCATCATGTTAGGGTGCACATCGCCTACAAATAATGAACATCTAATCGATACCAACTCTGGTTCAGTGAGTTCTCCAATCACAAGTGAACTGGAACATAATCTGCTTAGTTTTTATAGAGATTGGGCTGGCGTCCCCTATCAATTTGGAGGAAACAGTCGATACGGCATAGATTGTTCGGCTTTTGTCCAAAAAACCTATTCAAACGTGTTGAATGTACGTTTACCAAGAACAACAGACATGCAGGTTAAAGTGGGACAGCGAATACAATACAGAAATGCACTAGTTGGAGATTTGGTGTTTTTCAAAACTTCGCCCTCTGTACGCCATGTCGGGATTTACATTGGTCAAAAGCGTTTTGTACATGCATCAACGTCAAAAGGCGTCATTGTTTCTAGATTAGACAACCCTTATTGGGCTTCAAAGTTCTGGCATTTCAGACGAGTCTATTCAACACCAGACACCGCTTTGAACTAATGGTCTAGCCAGATTATTCTTAATCGTATTTTGCTACCGCGGAGTCAAATAAATTTTTTAGAAGGGCGATAAGCTCGTCAAGAAACGTAATTTGCTCATTTGTGGCGGGCTTTGACCAAACACCAGCAAGCACTTCGCTTAAATCCTCAACAACAGAATCGACCTCTTTTAACAGCTGGAAGCGCACCGTAGAATGGAGCTCTGGATTCTGCTCAAAAATGGTCATAATATTGCTAGCTACCATGTCAGTCACCACATCTTCGATACTCTCTGCGCCAGTGTCCCCATCTTCTGACGAGAAAATGTCGAGATTAAAAGCCAGGTGTTCAATTAGTGCAAGGTAGCCATCGGTTTCAACAACCACTGTCGTTCTCCATTCATTATTGTGTTTCTAATTCACTCTCTAATACTAAGACATATCAATGGTTTTTCACAACCCAACTCCGTAAACATATTTGGAAAAACCAAAGTCACTAGTTACCAGAAGAAAGGCAGCACCTCGATTCTGGCGTATTTATTTGCTTGCAAATTTCTGGTTTACTGCGTTGGGTATTTTCGAATTACTAGCCAATATCATGATAAAGATCACACAATAGTCAATTTATCGAATAAGCGTAGTTAAACAGTTGAAAATTTTGTTATCGGCTTAAGAATAGCGTGTTCGCTTATCCTACAATATCAGCATCATGTTAACCATAATGGTTCGAGATATGTGGCAAGCTATTGCAGATCAATTGTCCGAGACACTTATGTTTTCTTTTAATATTGTCGAAAAGAGCCCCATTCATGGAGGAGACATAAACGATTGTTACATGATAAGTGATGGCGAGCAGCGATATTTTGTAAAAATCAACCAAAGAGACTTCTACTCAAATTTCGAAATTGAAGCAGACAATATCCACACCCTGAGGCAAAGCGAGAGTGTTCTAATCCCTGAACATATATTAACTGGAAAATCTAAGGAACACGCTTTTCTCATCCTCAATTATTTTCCAACGAAGCCTTTGGATGATGCTGATAATAGTTACAGATTTGGTCAACAGCTTGCTACCCTTCATCAATGGGGAGAGCAAAAGGAGTATGGCTTTGATCAAGATAATTACATAGGCGCTACTTTGCAGCCCAATAAGTGGGATAAGAAATGGAGCAGATTCTTCGCTGAGCAACGCATTGGGTGGCAGCTTCAGCTTATGAAGGAAAAAGGCATAACACTTGTAGACATTGGGGAGTTTACCCATTTAATCCAAGATAGACTGACAGGCCATCAGCCTCGACCATCTCTTCTACATGGTGATCTTTGGAGCGGTAATGTTGCGACATCACCATTTGGTCCAATTTGCTATGACCCAGCATGTTATTGGGGGGATAGAGAATGTGATTTGGCGATGACTGAACTCTTTTCTAAATTTCATCCTGACTTTTATCTGGGTTATGAAAGTATTTTCTCTCTAGGTTCGGGTTATGAAGAGCGAAAAGATATTTACAACCTCTATCACTTATTAAACCATTACAATCAGTTTGGCGGATCTTATTTGGCTCAATGTGAGTCATCAATAACTCGTATACTCTCTTACTGAAACCATGTTTCTCCCCCATGGTGAAATCTAGAAAAACGAATTGTCTACAACCCCTTATTGGGTTGGTGTTAGTTTATGGCTTATTTCAACTCGCTTTCTTCATTCACCCTATTATGCTTTATGTAATGAACGTGTAGATGCATTTTGTTTTTCATCGGCCACTAGTAATGTAAATACAGCTGAGGTTTACATTTAGAATGACTCAAATGCATCATTCTCATCGTTGTCGTAAAGGAGAGAATTATGCGTCAACATACCGAAAAAAGAGTGTCTTGTCCTCATTGTGGACATTCCATCAGTATCAGCTTAGATACGAGTAATGGAAGTCAGGACTTTTACGAAGACTGTCCTGCATGCTGCCATACCATTCATCTAGACATGGTGATAAACGAACAGTTTGATAGGGTTGAGCTTTCTATCGATGCCGACGATGAACAGATCTTTTAGTCTTTATCCAACTCAACAGGCCTTGTAGCATTGATAAGAATCCACCAGCAATCTTGATGTTTTGGTGGTGGTTAGCGTAACAATAATTTATCATTCCATTCGTATTTTTATGACTGCCCAGCCTAAAATTGTTAACCAATATAGCGCCTCAAGCTGACTTTCAAATCTAACGAAACCAGAGTTTCATCGCATGTTTTAGGAGTTTTAAGTGCATCTCTACAAGAAAGAAATCATTAAGCTTATTAAGTTATCAACCCCTGTATTGATTGCCTCTGTCGCACAAACAGGCATGGGATTTGTTGATACTGTGATGGCTGGTGGAGTAAGTGCGATTGATATGGCTGCCGTATCAATTGCTTCAAGCATTTGGCTACCTTCGATTTTATTTGGCGTGGGACTGCTAATGGCTCTAGTCCCTGTAGTTGC
Organism: Vibrio sp. Of14-4; assembly: GCF_022347625.1. NCBI lineage: Bacteria > Pseudomonadati > Pseudomonadota > Gammaproteobacteria > Vibrionales > Vibrionaceae > Vibrio > Vibrio sp. Of14-4. The sequence goes on from NZ_JAKRGI010000010.1 coordinate 212,142, forward strand.
ACAACTTAATGGTTCTGGACGACAAGTTAAAATCCCCTTTGAGATTCAGCAAGGAGGTATATTAGCTATCGTGATTTCTATACCTATCATTGCGGTTTTATTTCAAACACCAAGGATCATGGAGTGGATGGATGTCGAAACGCTAATGGCGAATAAGACCGAAGGTTACATGCATGCTGTTATATTTGCCGTACCTGCATTCCTATTATTTCAAGCTCTGCGCAGTTTCACTGATGGCATGTCATTAACTCAGCCTGCAATGGTGATAGGATTTATTGGTCTCATCTTTAATATCCCTCTAAATTGGGTATTTGTTTATGGAAAATTTGGCGCTCCAGCATTAGGCGGAGTAGGATGTGGTGTAGCAACTACGATTGTTTATTGGATAATGTTTTTTCTATTACTTGCTTACGTTATTACATCCAAAAGAGTCGCGCACATTCGCTTATTTGATCGCTTCTATCGACCTCACTTACCGTCACTAAAACGATTGTTCAAACTCGGATTTCCGGTTGCTGCCGCGCTCTTTTTCGAGGTCACTTTATTCGCGGTTGTAGCAATACTTGTTGCGCCACTGGGCTCACTCGTTGTCGCAGCGCATCAAGTAGCAATGAATTTTTCCTCGCTTATCTTCATGCTGCCTATGAGCATAGGTGCGGCAACCAGTATCCGTGTAGGTCATAATTTGGGAGAAGGTAATGTCCAAGGCGCCACTATAGCCTCGCATGTCGCTATTGGGTTATCAATTGTACTCGCTCTCGTCACCGCGTTTTTGACGGTATCATGTCGTGAATTCATTGCTCTACTCTATACTGACAACCGAGCTGTAATCACAATTGCAATGCAATTGTTGCTGTTTGCAGCACTTTATCAAGTTACTGATGCGGTTCAGGTCGTCGCTGCTGGAGCATTACGCGGATACAAGGATATGGCAGCTATCTTCAATCGCACTTTTATTGCTTATTGGATATTGGGCCTACCTATGGGTTATCTTCTCGGCATGACAAATTGGGTTGTGGATCCTATGGGAGCAAAAGGCTTCTGGATTGGCTTTATCATTGGCCTATCTTCAGCCGCATTTATGCTGGGAATTAGGCTACACTGGATGCACAAACAGCCCGACAAAGTTCAGTTAAGTTTTGCAGAGAAATGATCGATTTGCTGTATTACAAAGTAACGACTAATAAAGGGTTAACCACAAAAATAGAGACTGAATAGAGCTTTGCTAGCCAAAAGATTGTTTATCCTTGTCTTTACTTCCTCCATGATCACATCTTGTGGTTTTGGAGGCAATATAATGGACCAAACCATAGAAACCTATATAGCTCGTATTGCTAGCATACAAGATCGCCCAGCCTATAACTTACCCCAAAACCAAAATATAACATTGCCCATAAAAAGAAAATTGCTGATTGATATACCGACAACCAGTATTGGCTTACTCGATAGTTATGAGCTACGAAAATGTGGCTTGTTTTCCCTAATAGCAGAGCGCAACTCAATTCTCGGAAAAGTACAAGATCAATTTCGCAATTATGATTACCAAATAGCACTAGTGCGTGGTCTCAGTACTTGTATAAAAAGTCCTAACTTGTCAAAAGAGTTACAATCTCAATTAACCGAAATTCACAAGCAAAAATCAGCAGAGCTCCCACTGCACCTATCTAACCTTCTCTATAGTAGTGAAGCAATGAGGAATCAGTTGCAATCTTCTTCGCCTCTAGCTATCGATGGGCCAAGAGAAAGCACCATCGTATTAAAGGCCGTCCAAAGTATAAATAAAACCCTTTCAGAAACGGATCAGATTGATAGTTCAGCAGAGGTAACATTTCTTACACCTTATCAAGAAACTTTGGATAAGTATGACGTTATTGGTCAGCTCAGTTACTCAATGCTGAACATCAGCCAAATGCTCCCAATCGTGACAAGGCAGCTGAAACAGTATGACAATTTAATCAAATGCGAAAAAAACCGAGATAGAACTCAATTTAAGTATTTAAAAAACATTTTTAACAAATTTTTCATTGGCGAAGTTCAACCTTATATCGCTAAGGTGAACAGCGTGTATTACGATCTTGAACCCTACCTCAACTTTGCAGAAATAGGTCATCCTGAATACCAATACCCGATCAAAAAATACCATCAAGCTTTTAGAGAGGCCACTTTATCTCATGTTGAATATTGGCAAACGCTTTTCAAACGCTGTGGTTCTGGCCCTAATAAGTTGTAGGCTCGACCCTTTCTCTCAAAAATCGAGCGAACTTTGGAACCCCCTTATGAGTATAACCATTATGTCTGAAGGTAATCGTGGTTCCCAGCTTTGGAGGCACCACCCTTAACTGTTCAGTAAGTCCACTGCCAACATAAAACTGTATACCGGAATCCAACTGAACTAACAATGCACCAACCATACCTTCTAGTTTACCTTTACCCATTTTATAGCCAACTATGGTTGCTTCAGCGTCATTATACTGTTTCATTTTGAGCAATTGTTCTCCTCTACCACTTTGATACTTTTCTGCATACTTTCTCAACATCACACCCTCACCACCAACAGCATTAATCTGATCGAAGTATGCGCTTAGGTCTTGTTCGGAAGAGATTGGCGTACTCTCTATAAATCTAATATGTTCAACTTGAAGCGAATTCACCAAATGAATAATTCCTGCATACCTATCCTTATAGCTTGCTGGTGAGTCTGGCATATCAAACAACATAAAGTGAATTTTTCGCCATGCTGTTTCAACGGGTGTTTTATCTAAGACCGTACTTTGAACGACATTGAAATGTCCCCTCCCTGCCCATAGCTCTCCCTCTACAGGATAATCGGGTAGCGACTCTGTAAACCAACCAGGAGGACTTAATTTAAGACCACTGCGAGTTCTTAGATTTTCACCATCCCAAATGGCCCTGATGCCGTCAAGCTTCTCACTCTTCCAATATTGGCTCACATCAACGCCAGAGTCATAGTAACTTGCTAGCATAATCGGCAAGTGTTTTCGAACGATATCGATAGGATCAGCTCTACATGGGAATGCCGATAATAAAGCGATGGTGAGATAAGTTAACTTGATATACATATGCCTGACCTTGTTTGAATCATTAAAGTTTGATTGTTTAACACCAGACATAAATTTCAACGATAACCGTCTATGATTTGAGTAGCTTCAAAGAGAATAACATTAAATAAAACTATCAATTAACCATCATCACTTAGCTCTAGATGTTAATAAGCAAGTTAATTGGTCGCGGTGCCTCTCATAATGACACCTGTATCGATGACGTGAGAAAGAAAGTCGGCTACGACCACAGCTACGCTCTATCACTTCGTTCACTTAAATCTTGGATTATGATGGACATTAGTATCATTACTAAAACCCTGATTGTTATGGTTGATGGTCGCGGCCGATAGAAACTAACAAAGGTTGAGGTTTCACTGTGAAACCTCGGCCTTTTCAGTCCAAAAAAACATCAAACTGCCTAGTTGTGAAGCAAACAACTTGAAAACCAACAATTTGCACTTGCACACCAATCAAAGTCTCGGTAATATCCGTCTCGTTCTTAAGGAATGGGTCCGTAGCTCAGTTGGTTAGAGTACTACCTTGACATGGTAGGGGTCGGCGATTCGAGTTCGCCCGGACCCACCACTCCTTAAAGTATAAATATGCAAAGAACATAAATTTGGGTCCGTAGCTCAGTTGGTTAGAGTACTACCTTGACATGGTAGGGGTCGGCGATTCGAGTTCGCCCGGACCCACCAAATTTAGAAAAATCCCAGCTCTCGCTGGGATTTTTTGTGCCTATTTTGTCTTTATGTTTGAGCGTAAAGACAGTTCCATCTCAACCAGTCCATTTACTTCCGATGTTCTAACAAAGCCTTTGGACTCATATAGATTAATCGCAGGGTTTTCACTAAATACACGCAAAATCAACTTAGTGGATTTCCTTTCGATTGATTGTGCAACAACAAGCTCAAGACACTTAGCGCCAACTCCTTTGCCTTGATACTCAGGCGAAATCTGCAGGTCTCTTAAGAATGTCGTATCGTCACTATAACTCAAACGGAGCATGCCAACACGAACTTGTTCCAAATAGACTTCGTAGTTATCTAAATCTTTCCAACTACTCACAAACAAATCGTGATCCCAGATTATCCCACGAGTTTGATAGTAACTTGCCATATTTGACTTGGTTAAAGACTCAGCGAATAAGCAGTCGGTACCTACTTTTAGTTGTACTTCCATATATTTTCCTCTGACTACATAACACCAAGCTCTATTAAATAGTCATTATTCATAGATATAACGAGACCTTGCTCGGATATCTGTACTATTGAAGAGTCGCCTACCCACCCAAGGTGGAACGTTAACTGGTTAAAGCCTTTAATAGATTCGATGCGGAAATCTCTTCACAGCCTCTCCTATTCGTGCCGGCCCATAAAGGAGTGAAGTCCCCCGAAAACTGTGATTCTGCCTTTGCTCTAAGTGGTGCCATTGCTATTGAAGCATAAGGAAATTTAGGTGCTTCATCCGTCATATAACCGAGATCCATCATCACTTTATTTTGTATTCCTCTTGCTGGACGGCCTGTGAATACATTGGTGATTGCTGTAATTTGATTATGAGATTTGATTGCAGCTTTATGTACTTCACTAGTTTTTGCTTCGTCACAAAGCAAAAAAGCAGTGCCAAGCTGCACACCACAACTTCCAAGTTCAACGAGCTTTAGTATGTCTTGCTTTGAACCAATACCTCCTGCCGCAACAATTGGCACAGACACATGTGACTGTAAAGCATTCACCAGCTCCACTACAGGCATTTGACTCTTTATGTCAGTAGTTAAAAACATGGCCCTATGTCCACCAGCCTCAACGCCTTGTGCAATGATAATATCTGCACCATGCTTTTCTAACCAAATCCCCTCCTCAATCGTGGTGGCCGATGACAGTATTACTGTCCCCCAAGACTTTATACGTTCGACTAATTCAGGCGATGGCAAACCAAAATGAAAGCTGATTATAGGTGGCTTAAATGGCTCAATGCGATCGGCCATCTCAGCATCAAAAGGATAACGTAATCCCCTAAAACTTTTCGGTTTTTCGGCGCCCAGATCGTTATAGTAATTCTTTAACAACAACTGCCAATGGGCTAATGATTTTTGATCAATTGGCTCCATTTCATGGCAAAAAAAGTTTAAGTTATAGGGTTTATCACTATGTGCTGAGAACAGCTCAATTTCTGCTACGACTTGTTCAGGAGTAAGGATTCCACAGGGAATAGAGCCAAGACCTCCAGCATTAGAAACTGCCACGGCAAGCTCCCAATTTTGCACGCCTGCCATTGGGGCTTGAATGATATTGAGTTTAGTTCCTAGTAACTGATGTATTGGTAAAGTCATGGCTGAAACTTGCTCTAGTATAAAGTTAGTGGTCCTCTAGACTAGCAAACTATAAATAACTATTAATAAACCTTGTAACGATATGTGAACTCAGATGCAATAAGTTGTTGTTAACTTTTGAGTTAGACTTCGAGACAGGCAGGATCAAAACTCTCAAAAAACTCGAGCCCCCCTCTCAATAAAGTCCTGCTGTTTTTTCAAAGCTGCAGCCTTCAAATATCAGGCATACAGTTATCAGGCAATAACACTTGTGAATGTTTCACTTTTATGTTTACGACATTGCTGATAATTTACTGATAAGATTAGTTATTATATAAACTTAACAATGAATAAAAAGACTCTTAACATTGCCATTATTGGTGCTGGATTAAACGGCCTTTCTTTGGCCTTATCTCTGCGCATGTTTGGCATTAATGCAACTGTGTATGAAAAGTCTGATAAACCACGCGTTGAAGGAGCTGCAATTACATTGTGGCCAGAAGGTATGCAGGTGCTTGCTGCTCTTACTGATGCTTCAAAAGTTCAAGCCGTAGGCAATACCAACGAGTCCATTACTACATCGACTTTTAGCGGTGAAATAATCAACCAAATTTCAATCCGAAATATGGGTAGCAAAGTCAATGCTGACATAGGCACCTTTCATCGTCGCGACCTCTACCAATTACTGCTTGATGCTTATGGAGAGGAAAATATTGTTACGGGCCAGCACTGCACGGTTGAAAACAACACCATACTGCTTAATGGTGAACCATTAGAAGCGGATGTGATTGTAGGCGCTGATGGCGTTTTCTCTCAAGTCAGGAAGTTCGTTGCACCAGAGATATCAATTCGCGAGCATGGAGTGTATTGTTGCCGAGGCATGGTTAACTATGCCAACCCCAAAATAAGTACCCAAGAAATCAATGTATTTGCAGGTAAGCAGTCAAGAATTGTCACCTATACCTACAATCGAGAAAGTAATGCAAGATACTGGTTTGCCTCATGTAAAGTAGAGCCGGGAGAAGCATTAAATAAACAAAGAGTCTTAGATAGTTTCGCGTATTACTCCCCTGACCTATTAGAGATGATTGAGCAAACATCAGAAGAGCAAATCCTTCGCTCGCCTTTGGTTGATGTTGCGCCTTTTGATAAATGGTCCCGTGATAATGTGGTTCTACTGGGTGACGCATGTTGTGCAGTTCTGCCGACAATGGGAATTGGTTTTAGCCTTGGTATTGAGAATGCGTTTATCCTTGCTCAAAGTTTAGCCTCAAACTTTTTCGAAATACCACGAGCTTTTGAACGATATCAACACAGAGCCCAAAAGCGTACCCATGAATTACAAAATATTACTCATCGTTTAACCGAACTGACTTATATAAAAACATTTGACCCCAAAGAAGTTGAGCAGTTATACCAGCGCTTTACTCAGGTCTATAGTCATTCACCCTTTTAAGTTTGAAGCCATAAGCTTTGTAGTTCGAAAGCTCTTTAGCAATAAAGAGCTTTACTAATTCAGCATAAAGCCAAGCTTTTTGTTCAACGATGAAATCTCTGACATACGAATTTTCCAAAATGACACCATCAGCTGCTTAGTACCAGCCATACGTTGTACACTAAAAATTAAAAAAAACAAATGCAATCGAGCTCATATTGAGAATTTGGCCTACGCTTGTTAATGAACAACGTCAGACTAATAGGACTCAATAATGAAAAGGCTATATATCGCACTACCACTACTATTTCCTCTCACTACTTTGGCAAATGAGTTTGAAGCAGCACTAAAACAATTTGCAATGAATGATGTGAAAAGCATGGCGGCTGATGCAGACGTCGTATCTCAAATTAAAGCGCAAAACCAACTAACCAGTCAGCTTGACCAAAGCCAGATCACATCACTTGATAATGATTGGAGGAGCCAAGTAGGCCAAGATAACGCACCACTCATCAACGGCAAATTGAATACTGACTTGTCGAAAAAGCTTGCGGCTATGCAGCAAAAGAGTCAGGGCGTGATCACTGAAATTTTTGTTATGGATAATAAAGGCTTAAATGTTGCGCAAAGTGCTGTAACTTCGGATTACTGGCAAGGTGATGAAGACAAGTGGCAGCAAACTTACCTAGTCGGACCCAACGCCTATCACATTAGTGAAATAGAAGAAGATGAATCGACCCAAATGTTCCAATCTCAAGTAAGTTACGCCATCTCAGACCCGGCCTCTGGGCAAGTGATCGGTGCAATTACAGTTGGTGTCAACGTGGAAGAACTATAGCGACTGGAGCTAACTATGCGAGTTACGATTAGTAAGCTCGTTGTCGCCAGTGCGTCGATTTTGACCATTATTGCCATGGCGACGATATCGTTTTTCAACTGGAGTAGCAGTGTTGATGCTATCTACCAGTTAAACAAATCGTCGTACATGCAATCAAGTCACGCTCTAGGTGAACAACTAGCAACCCCTGTTAGGTTTAAAAAGGTGGCTAATATAAAGGAGAAGATCGAGGTCGCACTTCAAAGTCAAAATGGCAGCTTGAATGCAATACAAATTTATCTTCCAGACCTTTCATTACTTTACAGCAGTAATGAAGTTAATGAGTCTGCCTTAAGTGGTATCTTACAAGATAAGACTGTGCTTGTTGACCAAGCTAATCGCCACCAAATAGGCGTACCCATGTATGCCGGTAAAAAGAAAACCTTGGTAGGATACTTGGTCACTGACTGGAATTTTAATCAGGCACGTGATCTTGGAAGCCAACTGAGTATTCAATCATGCATTATTGCGTTTATCTCTGTGGCGGCTTGTATAGCGATTCTCTACGCGCTTCTTAACTCACTGCTTGTGCTGCCACTTCAAAAGCTCATTGGCCTTTGTGACGAACTCAGCTCTGGAGAATGTGATCTAAGCAAACGCCTTGAATTTAAACGCCAGAATGAGTTAGGCAGGTTAGCCCATAGTATGAATCGCTTCATCGCAAAAATGGAGCAAACTTTAATCCCGATTCATCAAGGTGCCGACTCTGTTACATCCATTTCCAAAGACCTGGATCATTATTTGGCATCGATTGGAAACAAAATTACGCGCCAAAGAGATGATATCAAAACCACTGTTCAAGTTAGTGAACAAGCACAGCGTTCCTTCTCAGTGGTGAAAGACAATACCTTTGATACTTTGAATTCGCTCAATCGTGCAGTAGAAAGTGCCAAAGGAGGCCAGCAATGTTTATTGAGTGCGCTACGAGACAACCGCTCAATGTCGGAGAAAAGTACCCACCTTTATGAGGCAGCCAATGAGGTAAATCGGCAAGTTATCAAAGTCACGGAAATTTTAGGAATAATTCGTAATATCGCCGAACAAACTAATTTGCTCGCACTTAATGCCGCCATCGAAGCAGCGCGCGCAGGCGAAGAAGGCCGAGGATTTGCCGTGGTCGCTGACGAGGTTCGTGGTCTAGCGGAAAAAACCTCTAATTCGACGAACCAAGTAGAGGAAATACTGACCAAACTTGGCAATGTCTCTAACTCTCTGATTCAAATAACAGAGGAAGGAAGCAGTACCAGCGAGGCAAGTCTCAACTCGATCGAAAACGCGGTAAAAGACATAGAAAAAGCGCTTCAAGATGTGTCTAAAGCGGACCAGATGTGTTCAAACATTGCCAATTCATCCGAGTCACAGATAAATGCTATGTCTGATCTTGTTGAAAGGTTGCTCAGCGTTGATCAACAAATCAATAGTCTAGTTGAGGACTCACAGCATATCGAAACCAACAGTGCCAAGCTCTTCTCACAGGCTAGCAGCACAAGCGAGCACCTATCTAGCTATAATCTAGCGGTGTGAGTTCAAACTAAAAGGGTGTCGTTAGACAAGGACACCCTTTATCAATTCAGAGCATATTCAACGCCAACTTGGCGAGATTATAAGCATCCACATAGCCAGAATGCTGTCGGCCTTCCCATTCAATATTTTGCGCTTCTTGTGCTGCTCTATGCCCGATACGCTTATCTTTAAGGCGGTGCTGCACCCTGTATAACGTTGCCAAGTTAATGCATTCGCGAAAAGGCATTTCAATGCCCTTCGCTTGGCATTCTTCGGCTAATATCAGATCGTCTCGCCCCCAAGAGGCATAAATTTTATTGGTTCCGCCGAAATTTTTTATCATTGATTTCAAAACATCAACCAGTGGGCGGCCTTGCTTTTCTATTTTTCGAGGCGTAATGCCTGTCAACTCTGCGCAAAATAATGAGATTTCATCCTGTTCGGGCTTTACATAGTACTGAGCACGCTTGACTATCTCACCTTTGGTAAGATCAATTTCCGCTAATCCTACTTCTATGATTTCACCTGTTGTTCCGACACCATTTTCATTCCAGCAACACATTTCCAAATCGAAACAAACAATACGGTTATGGTTCATTAATCGCCCAAACTTTAGTTTTCCAACAAAGCGCCAAATTCTATATTAGTTAAGCGCAAAACTCGACCGGGTACGACTCAATTAATCAAAACTGCGTCAATTCTATCTCTGCACCCTTCAGGTGAGTCATAAAATATGCTAACCGAGACCATAAAATGACTAAAAATAAACCAATCAAATCCGCACGCTCTCTTTTCTACGGGCCTAGCTGGTTGAATGTGGTAATATTTGCCCCAATTTAACCGAATAATAACGACAATGGTGGTCAGCTGTGACCGCTATTTATCCCATAAATTAAGAGAAATCTCATGACGTTCGATTTACAAATGATCCCTCAAACGTTTGATATGCTGCATGCAGGCCTCACCGTTTCAAGCATTCTTTTGCTTCTTATTGCAGTATCACGCAAATCTAAAGTCGTCGAAAAAGTAGTAGAAAAGCCGATTGAAAAAATTGTCGAAGTCGAAAAGCCGGTTGAGAAGATCGTCGAAGTCGAAAAAGTAGTTGAAGTAGAAAAAGTCGTGGAGAAAGTGGTCGAAGTAGAGTCCAAGTTAGCAACCGCGTCTACTGACTCTGCAATGCAACTGCTGTCTATTATGCAGCAAGAAGCTCGTCTGATTGATTTCCTGAAAGAAGATCTCACTTCATTCTCTGATGAAGAGGTTGGCGCGGCAGCAAGAGTCATTCACACTGGCGGGCAAAAAGTACTGAGTGATTACATTACTCTCGAACCTATTCGCAATGAAGATGAAGAAACGCGCATTACTGTCGAAGAAGGCTTTAACTCACAGCAAGTTCGCCTCACAGGTAACGTCACTGGCAATGCACCATTTAACGGTACTCTAATCCATAAAGGCTGGAGAGCCAGCTCTATGAATCTACCCAAATTAGCTGAAAACTATGACGCTTCAATTATTACCCCTGCTGAGGTAGAGCTGTAATGGACCATCAAAACACGAACTCTGCCCAGACACCTAAATACAGTGTTGGTATCGACTTGGGTACAACGCACTGCGTTTTGTCTTACCTTGATACTTCTGACGAAAGTGCAAGTGTCGAGGTCATGCCAATCGCTCAGTTAACTGCACCGGGAACGGTTGAAAGCAAAAACCAGCTCGGCTCATTTCTCTATCAACCTCACGAACACGAAATGAACCCAGCTTCGCGCGTATTACCTTGGTCGTCGGAGCCAAAAGCACTCGTAGGTGCGATAGCGCGTAATTTGGGAGCTAAAACTCCTATCCGTCTGGTGGCTAGCGCTAAGTCGTGGCTTTGCCATGGCGGAGTTAATCGACGTGATGCCTTTCTTCCGGCAGGTAGCCCAGATGAGGTCGAAAAAGTCTCGCCTCTTCGTGCAACTGAGCTCTACTTAGAACACTTACAAGAAGCATGGAATCATTCGCATCCAAACCATCCGCTAGCAGAACAAGATGTGACCATCACGGTCCCTGCCTCTTTTGACCCAGCAGCGCGCGATTTAACAGCAGAAGCGGCAAGAAATATAGGTCTAGCGCACCTAACTTTGCTAGAAGAGCCACAAGCGGCTTTGTATAACTGGATAGATAACAGTAATGAGCAGTGGCGCGATCAAGTATCCGTCGGTGACGTTGTTCTTGTGGTAGATATCGGCGGCGGCACCACTGACCTTTCATTGGTTGAAGTCACGGAAGAAGAAGGCAACCTTACCCTAAACCGAATCGCAGTTGGCGAGCATATTTTGCTTGGCGGCGACAACATGGATTTAGCTCTCGCCTATCGATTAAAAATGAAACTGGCGCAAGACGAAAAAGAGCTTCAGCCATGGCAAGTTCAAGCTATGACTCACGCATGTCGCGACGCAAAAGAAGCGTTACTCAATGACGCTTCTCTTGAGTCTGTGCCAATCGTAGTACCGAGTCGAGGTTCCAAACTGCTCGGTGCTACTCTAAAAACTGAGCTGACCCAAGAAGAAGTCCAACAGACCCTAGTGGATGGTTTCTTCCCTAAAGTGGCAGTCACAGAGCATCCAGTGCAACGTAGTCGCGGCGCCTTAACCAAAATGGGTCTACCTTACGCTCAAGATGCGGGTATTACTCGCCATATCGCTGCTTTCTTATCCAAACAAGCTAACGCGCTGGGGAACGAAAGTGAGCAGGCTGATTACAACCCATTCGCTTCAATGCCGGGGATGGGCGGATCTGATACGGCTACTACTGATTTTATAAAGCCTACCGTGATTCTATTTAACGGCGGCGTGTTAAAGTCACAGCTGCTCGCTTCTCGATTAGAAGAAACAATTAACGAATGGTTGATTGATTCAAACTCTGAAATCGCGCAGCGCCTGACTGGCGTTGACTTGGATCTCGCAGTTGCTAGCGGTGCATCCTATTATGGGGCGGTACGTCGTGGTCAAGGTGTTCGTATTCGCGGCGGTATTGCATCTAGCTATTATGTGGGCATTGAAAGCGCAATGCCTGCTATTCCTGGAATGGCTCCGCCATTGGAAGCTTTGTGTGTGGCACCATTTGGTATGGAAGAAGGCTCATCAGTCGACATCCCAAGCCAAGAGTTTGGCTTGGTTATAGGTCAACCAGTTAATTTCCAATTCTTTGGTTCAAATATTCGCCGCGACGATCTAGCCGGTGCACATCTTGACCATTGGGGATCTGATGAATTGGAAGAACTGCCAGAAATTCAGGTTACCTTACCCGTATCTGATGGCCGCAGAGAGGGAGAAGTTGTTCCTGTAACTTTAGCTTCTCGGGTTACAGAGCTTGGTACCTTGTATCTCGAAGCAATTGCCACAGACAATGGTCAAAAGTGGCATGTTGAGTTTGACGTTCGCGACGACGCAAATAAAGACTCATCTCATAGCGAACTTTCATAATATTTAACGGCACCTTAAACGGTGCCGTTACTTTTCTCATCTTCAAGGTTTTTTATGACATCTCCTCGCTTTCTCGTTGGTATAGATTTAGGTACCACAAATACCGTTGTCGCCTTTTGCGAAATCACAGACAATCTAGAGCAATCAAGTGTCTCTCTTTTTGAGATTGACCAACTCATAGGGCCAGGCGAAGTTGTTCGCAGACCTTTATTGCCCTCTTTTCGCTATCATGCAGCCAAAGAGCAAATGTCGCCCCTAGATCTTACCCTGCCATGGGACTCAGAACCGATTTCTGGTGATATAGATAATGTCATCATTGGAGAGTGGGCAAGAGAGCTAGGCGCCAAAGTTGAGGGGCGTCAAGTATCTAGTGCCAAAAGCTGGCTATCTCATCAAGGTGTTGACCGTAACTCAGACATTCTTCCATGGGCTAGTGCCAGTGATGCCAATAAAGTCTCCCCCGTCATTGCTAGTGCCAGCTACCTCAATCACATCAGGCAAGCATGGAACTATCGCCACCCAAGCAACAAGCTCGAAGATCAAGATGTTGTGGTGACTGTGCCTGCATCATTTGATGAAACAGCGCGTAAACTTACCCTAGAAGCGGCATCTCTAGCTGGCTTAAACAAGATTGTACTGCTCGAGGAGCCACAGGCGGTATGCTATGACTGGTATGCTCGTCACCAACAAATTGCCGCAGATGAACTCAAGCAGTCGCCGCTCATTTTGGTCTGCGATGTCGGAGGAGGCACCACAGACTTAAGCTTAATTGCAGCAAAGCATGAGCAAGACAAACTCTCTCTGGATAGAATCGGCGTGGGTGAACACTTAATGCTTGGCGGTGACAATCTCGATTTAGCCTTAGCTCATCTTGCGGAAGGCCGTTTTAATCAAAGCAAAAAGCTTAATGCTGCGAGCCTTACTAAACTGATTCAACAAACTCGACAAGCTAAAGAGGCATTATTGTCCCTTGAAGCGCCTGAAGAAGTAAAAATCACCATGCTTGGTAGTGGCTCAAAGCTACTAGGTGGCTCGAAAAGCATTAGCCTTAGTAGAGAAGAAGTACACCAGATCGCACTAGACGGATTTTTCCCTTTATCTGATTTTTCAGATATGCCAAATAAGCGCCGCAGCGCTATGGTCGAATTTGGTTTGCCTTATGTAGCCGATCCAGCGGTCAGTAAACACTTAGCTGAATTTCTCCACCAACACCAACAAGTCTCATCCACCGCTCTTGGCAAACCAGAAAATCCTGAACCCGCAATCCCTGTAGGCCTTCTGCTTAACGGCGGTGTTTTTAACAGCGAGCTTGTTACAAAACGCATTATAGATTTGCTTGAGCATTGGCGCGGATCTCCTATAACACTGCTTGATAATCCTCATCCTGACTGGTCTGTCGCGTTCGGAGCCGTGGCCTATGGCAAAGCTAGGCGGGGCGCTCAGCTCAAAATTGGTGGTGGTTCAGCGCGCTCTTATTTTCTGCATATGCAAGAAAAGAACAACATGGGTAAAGCACTATGCCTTCTCGCTAAAGGGACGGAAGAAGGCCATGAGATACGCTTAACTGGCCGGCGTTTTGCTCTCACATTAGGCGAGCCAGTGCGGTTTAATCTACTTACTTCAACCCATGACACCCTGACTCAAAACGTTGCTATACAAAACGGCGTAATGGAGGATGTGGATCCTGATATTTTCGCTCCACTTCCCCCTTACATCTTGACGTTAGAAGGTGAAGGTGCAGAGCTTCAAGTCAATCAAAAGGAGCGAGTTGAAGTGCAATTAGCCTGTCAATTGACCGAAGTTGGCACGTTAAAAATAGAGTGTGTGAGCATCGATGATGACAACAAGCGTTGGGAATTAGAATTTGAAGTCCGGAATCAACAATCTGACGAGTCAGAACAAGTAACACTTCCACCGCGCCTTGTTGAGTCTAAAGAGCTCATCACTCGTCTATACAGCGGCAACAAAAAAAGCGCTGATTCAAAAGAAATCAAGACACTAGCAAAAGATCTTGAGAAAAAACTCGGTAAGCGAGACGATTGGGACTTTGCTACTCTACGTCAATTATTTGATGCTTTTGCCCAAGGACGAAAACGTCGCCGCCGCTCTGAAGCCCATGAAAAGAATTGGCTACGCTTAGCTGGTTTTTCCTTGCGGCCAGGATTTGGTGACGCCACAGATGCTTGGCGATTAGAGCAGGTCTGGGGCTTATATCAACAAAGTATTCAATTCAAAAATCATCAGGGTTGGACAGATTGGTGGGTGTTTTGGCGCCGAATAGCTGGCGGCCTTAATCAAGAACAACAAGAAACTATACTTGCCGATATTGCCAAGTATCTACACCCGGGAGCCATGAAAAATCCACAGTCCGCGAAAGCAGCCCATGATATGGGCTACGAATCCATGGTTCGACTCGCTGCTTCCCTAGAGCATTTGGATGTAGAGGATAAGGTGCTATTATCCAGTTGGTTTTTAACTAAAGCCATCAACCTTAATCAGTTTGAACAGGCTCATTGGTGGGCACTGGGTCGTTTAGCCGCTCGCACCCCTCTGTATGGAAGTCAACATAGCGTGATTCCCAGAGAACAAGCAGAACAATGGCTGCCCAAGTTACTGGAACAAAACTGGCAAAAAGAGCCCATGATCGGCTTTGCTGCCGTGATGATATGCCGTAAAACAGGCGATCGATTATTTGATATCTCTGATGATTTTCGCCAGCAAGTTCTTACCAAACTTAAACAAAGTAAAGTACCCAATGCTTGGGTTGATTTAGTCGCTGAAGTTAAAACACTGTCTCATACCGAGTCAAAACGAGCCTTTGGTGATGCACTCCCTGCGGGTCTATCACTGATCTCTCGCTAAGTTTTTGGGGTGAACAAAAGGCTGCTTTTAAGCAAATAGGCAGCCTTAATTATATCTGGATAGCATGGATTGTGATTTTCTAAATTTAACTTACAAAGTCCCTCTTAGCTTCTGCTGCGCTTCAATTGCGCTAAATAAGGATTTAAAGTTGCCAGCGCCAAAGCCATCGTGATTATTGCGCTGCATAAACTCAAAAAATAGGGTTGGTCTACTTTCTACTGGCCGAGTAAATATCTGCAAGATAAAACCTTTGTCGTCATAGTCTACGACAATGTCTAATTCTCTCATGGTTTCAATACTGATACCCAAATCTAAATCGTTCTCAGAAATAGCGGATTGGAGTTCATCATAATAAGCACTAGGAACAGGTAAGACGTAACACCCTCGCGCTTTTAGAGAACGAACGGTTTGCTCTAAGTTCTCCACACAAATCGCGATATGCTGAATACCACCACAACCATGAAAGTCAACAAACTCTTGTGTTTGTGATCGCCCATCAAATCGCGTCGACGGCTGATTGACTGGTATTTTGATTCGCTCATCAAAGTCGCTGACCACGATTGAATTGAGCCCAGATGTGCCTGTTTGCAATAACTTGTCATCAACCGACCAAAAGCGTCTAAAGCATAACGAGTTTATATAAAAATCAACCACCTCATTCATTTTTCCTTGAGGTTGATTCGCCACTACATGATCGATTCTGCCCATAGGTACAGGAGGCAAGCTTTCAGCAAAAGCATTGACTAAATTTGGCTCTATCGGATGAAAACCAGGAAGAAACAAACCGCGATATTGTTCACGCTGTATAAAGGAGTGCACTGTGTTTCCATAAGCTAGCACACTAGCGATGAGTACCTGACCAAGCTCATCTTCACTGTATGTAGGCGGTAAGATAACTTGAGCGCCATTTGATTTTGCATGCTCAAATGTTTTTTGTACATCTTCAACACTAAAAGCAACATCACGAACCGCATCGCCATGTTCTTTTACAAAAGGCGCTATCGTTTCATCATTTGGATTTAATGGTGATTTAACAACAATACAGGCTTGATCACCTCTCAAAACATAAGCCGTAAAGTTTTTTTCACCCGTTTCTAATCCGGCATAGGCAATCGTTTTAAATCCTAAATGCGTTTCATAAAACATCTTGGCCTGAAAAGCATTACTGACCCAAAATTCAATATGATGGAAATCAAAATACTCACCACAGTCAGGCCTCTGTTCACTTTTGCTATACTTCACTCCCGCATCCGATCCAACCAGGCTTGAAATATGGGATAACTCATTTTGCATAAAATACCTTTTTATTATTAATCAATAGCTTAAAATAAAAAGGCATGGTATTTCAATTTGAATTATTATTACAACTTAAAAATGAACTCTTTCGGGAAATAGGTTATGTATGCCCTAACACTCGCCCTATAAAAGCTGATTTTTTTCTGCGATAGTCATCTGCAGGCCAACCCGTGCATAATAGTTTTAATTCATTGTACTCTTGGACTAAGTCAGGATCTTCGCGAAGCTTATTTCTAAACTCTACAAAGAAATCAAATTCTGGACCATTCGCTACAACTTGAAAGGCTACATCTTCACCAGATCTAGACTCCAGCATACATAGCTGCGGCGTTCTTAATGTATCGAGTTTCTCTTTAAAGCCAAGCGTAGTAAGTCGTGTCACTGCTTTCTCTAGTTCACTAGCATTAACACCGACAAGTATATCTAAATCACCCTTAGATATTGCATTGGGGATGGAAGAAGAACCAATATGTTCAATAACCGCATCTGGAAGCAAAGCCGCTATCTTAAGCTCATACTCACGATACAGAACTTCGCAAGAGATCTGATATTCATCGGCTCTGTAAAATTTCATTTATGCTCCCAAAAGAAATAGCAACCTAAACAATACGTTCTCAAAAATAGTGATACTTGCAAATAAAAACTTGAGTGCGATAAACAGTAATCTTAAAAATACAAAGTATTACCAATCAACCAAGCGAGTTTATTCACATGATTTAAACATGTACACAAAGTCCTCGCTTTCCTCTGTTACTACAAAACCAAACCGTTCATATAGTTCACCGACTCGATTTCCCTTTAAATAACAAAGTTTTATCGGAAGAGATTTCTGGCCAGACAATGCAGTGATACTTTCCAGTACCTGACTACCAATACCTTTACTCTGATACTCTGGCAACAGGAAAAAACGACCAAAATAATAATAGTCTGAGCATAGTTGTAACAAATAGCTACCAACTGGAACGCCCTCGACTTCAATTATGGTTGGCCTTTCTTCTTCCCATTCATTGCGATGGATTTCTTTTTGAACGCTTTCGTCCCAGCCAAATACGGCTTTTACCGCCTCATATTCCGCTGACTTTTTAAGCTCAAATAAGAACCTATAGTCATTATCATTAGCTTTGCGGGTTTGGTACACCTAACTCTCCTAGTAATCACAAAATAAGTTCACCATATCTATACGCTCGGTAATATAGCCAGCCCATAACTTACTTAATAATCGTTATTAAACACATCTGACTACATAATCATGTCAATATTATGAGATGACGGCAATTTAACTGTTTACAATTCGCAATCAATAACGGCTGTGCATGCCAAATCGGTGTGACATATCATCATTCATTCGACCACCTTTCCAGCCACCACTAATTAGCAATTTAATCACGTCCTGCGCGTTGTAGTGGTTGGAATCGAAAAAATCATTCGCTATGTCATTGCGAAGCTGCTTAAGCGATGAGCTATTGTCTAAGTCGAGATCATCAGGATTAGCAAATAAGGCCAAGGCAATCTGCTGCTGACGCTTACATAACAAACTAGCACTCGTGTTAACTTGCCCGAGACTGAAATAATCACGGCTACCATAACCTTTTACTAACATAGGAGAGAGTAGCTTAATCACTTTTTTAATTCTACGGCGCTGGATATACCTTAGCATTGTAATCCTACAAACTGGTTATAATATTGATAGAAATACAAAGCCCGCTTTAAAGGCGGGCTTTGTTTATCCTTTTTTTATTTCTATTTCATCAGACTTGAGCTGATGAGGAGTATTCTTCTTCAGTTGCCTTATCAAACTCAACAATCGAATAATCATCATTGTTTTGAGCTACGGCATCTCGATACCCATCATAAGAACACTCTCCAATATCATTTCTCGGACATATAGAGACCTGATTTTTATCAATCATCTCTATTCCACAGTTCGGACAATATTTACTCATGAGACTTCTCCTGACGTTGTCTGCCTTGTACTGTACATACAGGCGTAAATCCTGCTAATAAAACTCTAACTGTTTTTGACTGTGAAGCCAGTCATCGTGCATTCAGGTTTACAGCTTTATACTCTTGATTACACTCTTTACTGCATTTTATATTGGTTTTACAACATAAATATGACATTGAGCACAAATTAATTTTGTGCAGCAAAATTAGATTCGGGCTTACTATAAAGTGTCCTTGCTATATAAGCAATGATCCCCAAATTAATTATGAGCAGTGTGATGCTAACCTTACTTGGATGATTAATCGCAGCATAAATTTCAAAGGGTATGTAGATAGCACAACTGATCAAGGCTAACCACTCAGTCCAACGAAACTCATTCCATAAGCCATAAGCCTCAATCCATCGAACCACAGTGTATAGAACAGCAATCATCATCAACAAGCTCATATTTAACTGAGGAACTCTCCTCGACAAGTCAATGAGCATTTCAGAGATTGGGTGAACAGGATTAAGGTGAAAATGCTGGACAAGAAGCTCGGCTAATTGACGCAAATCTTTGCTCGGAAAAGCATATATTCCTAAGACAACGGCAAATGAAATGAAGCCTTTTAGCGCCTCTACAATTGCAATGACCTTGAGGCCAGACCTAGTTTCAACCTGCATAAAGCTCATACCTCGAACAACATTTTGAGCATAACTTCAATGACAGTAACATGCTGATTCAATATTAAGTGAAAACTGTGTAAAGTTTTCGAAAAATATAAAAATAAAGAATATTTATAAAGCTAACATTCATAATTAGTATGTATATTCTGTATTGCGGATAACTGGCAGCACACGTCTTCTTTGACCTTATCTAACCAAGCGTATCGTTTGGTGTAAAGCCGGCGCTTATTCTTATTCAATATGCTGGGATCCTTACGAATAGGGTTTAGCGGGATATCATACATATATTTTGATACTTGCTTTCCTCCGTACTCGCTCCATAGCTCACCGTATTGATAGCTGATACTAGATCGCTTTGAGCCTGTATATCTAAGCGCTTGATAGACATGACCTTTGTTGGTAATACCGTAGAGAGTGTCAATATCCCATTCTTTGGCAAGGATAAGCAAAACTTCTAACATCAAGGCTTTGGGTCTCAAGCCATGCATTCCTCGAGTCAAAGATTTTATCACTTCTCCGCGATCGGTAATCTGTTCACTAGGTCCTTGTAAAGCACCAATATAAATCTCTCGCTTTGGGGTGGTTGATATGTTGAACGCTAAAGTAAATAGGTCACGACCAATTGGATCAACTAATTTTAAGGCAAGAGAACCTTCTCTTTCAGGTCCTGAGCATAAGAACAAGGAACAATCGAGAATATCGATTAGCCTCCAGCCACCATCAGTATAAAAATACGTGATGTTGGGTCCATACATTTGATATAAGGCTTGAAAGTGCTCATGAATCTTCATCGCTCTCTGGCGTGGACGCCAGTTTAAACACACATATGGCTTCAGTGGTTTCTCAAAGATTCTGGGGTGATTAGCTTTGATCAGATGAAACTCTGGTTGGTCAAACAACCTCTGCATAGACCATAGAACCGAAGGCTTAAGCATAGACCACATACAGAATCGAGCATTATAACGTAGCTTTTTAGCGCCCTGAATTTCCGGGTACACGCTCTGTGCAATCCTGGGCAAAGACCGGATAAAATGGATGTAATTGATAATCATAGCGAAACTTTACCTAAACTCAATATAATGCAAGAAGCCCGACCGAATGGTCAGGCTTAAAGCTAAGAAATGAAAATTAGAAACTATAAGAGACCGTCGCTCCAACAAGCCACTGATTAGCGCTATCAACAATAGGCGAATCTGCAATTTCATCACCTAGGCGTGTGTAGGTAGTAGTTTGAGTCAACTGCCAGTTGTCGCTGATTGGCAAAATAACTTTATAACCTACGTCATACGAGACATCGCCTTTACCTGTGTATGCTTTACGCTTTCGGGTTGCTTCCTTGTCTTGCACGCCAAAATAGTAATCAACGTATTCTTTGCTCTGATATGAAACACCTGCGAATGGAACAAAGTCGGCTTTACCAATAGTTAAAGGCAAGAAATACTTTACTCCAGTTAGGTAACCGTCGTACGTATCTACAACATCATGCTGATAATAAGTTGAAATAGTGCCTTGAGATAGGTGGAAGTCAGCATTGATACCAAGGTCTAAGCTTAGATGGCGTTTATCCATGCCTTTAAGAAAGTCTGAAGTATCTTTATCGAACATAAGACCTGATGTACCCAAATACCCACTCAAGTTAACAACATCTCCTGTATTACCAAAAAAACGGTAGTTAATACTTTGAAGTGTAACGTTAAGATCTTCCCCTTGATAACCGAAGTTAGCTAGTGGCGCTACATTATGCTTTTGACCTTTATATAGGTCGGTCATACCCCCTGCCCCAAGCTCAGCAACCCAGCTGTTTTCTTTATTGTAAATGTTACCATTACGAATATACGCATCACCTGCATAGGCAGCATTTGCCATTGTTATCGCTGTGATTATTAGAGTGAGCTTTTTCATCGTTTTGTCCTCGTGTTAACTCATAATGAACACTGTACAAAACTATTAGGATTGTAAATATGATGAATTTGTCAGGCAATTGTCACAGATTGTCAGTCAAGTGCGACAAGCGAGGAATGCGTATAGTAAATTTAGCCCCGCCCAATGAGCTAGCACCTACACAAATGTTCCCGTCATGCCGGTCGATAATCAATTTAACAATCGCAAGACCAAGGCCAAAGCCAGTATTTGATTTGTTTCTTGAACGATCTGCACTATAGAAGGGTTCAAAAATAGCACTCCAATGCTCTACTGGAATACCTGGTCCATCGTCTTCCATGATAATGAATACCGCATCCTCGTCCTGATTAGCAGATAGACGAACCTCCTGATCCACATAGCGCAACGCATTTGACAGAAGGTTGTTGATAAGTCGCTTAACGAGTGCACTATCAGCATAAATTATCATAGCTTCTGGAACGTCCAGTACGACCATATTACGATGATTATTAGGAAGTTTATTAAGAAGCCCCTCTATGTATGGTCGTAACCCTATCGGTTCAATATTAAGAGTCGTGTCTGGCCTCTCCACTTTAGCGAAGTACAGCAACTCATCCACCATCTGCTCCATTTCTTCTGTATCTTCTATGATACTGGCAATTTTTTCATGCTGAACTCGAGTCAAGCTTTCATCCTGTAGCATCTCGGCTTGCCATTGAATTCGAAAAATAGGTGTTCTTAAATCATGAGCAATAGAGTTTGTCAAAGAGCGATTACTAGTAATAAGGTCCGAAATCTTATCCGCCATATAATTAAAGCTGTCATTCAAGGAGCCAACCCGATAACGGCTTCCCGTGGGGGCTCGAGAATTGAAATTGCCTTGTGCAAACTTGACCGTTGTCTCTTCAAGCACTCTTACTCTTCGACTAAGGAACCAAATGAATACGGACGTATATATGAAAAAACCGGCTAAAATAAAACCCCAAAGCAAGTCATCATCAAATGCGATAGCTTTACGAAGACTAGACTCAACATCTGGTTTTACGCGATAGATAATATCTGGGGCTGAAAGCATAAACCAAAATTCACGTTCATCATCATAAAACGTAAATAAGTGAGTTCTATCACCACTAAAATAATTTTTGACCTCAGTAGGCACTTTGGATATTGGATAAACAGTCAGGGTTTTAGCGGTTTGATTAATAAAATCTCGCAGCACATTCAATGCCTCCTTTTCTCCCTGGCTTTCAGAGATAGACATCAACACTTCTCTAAATGCTGCCCCCTCCAGATCCTCCAAAACATAGTCATAATCAGTATTAATCTGATAAACGATAAACTCATATGCCATTAGACTCATTGTAAAAAGCAATAACAACCCAGCGAATGCTTCTATATAAATTCTTCGCATACATACCCACTTTTTACCTACCAGCTATCGGGAACAAACAAGTAGCCTTTCCCTCTAACTGTAATGATTCGTTTCGGCGTCGCTGAGCTATCGCCTAGTTTTTTTCTCAAGGTAACAATTTTATTATCAATAGTGCGATCTAAACCATCATATTCAATACCTCTGAGCGCTTTGGTTAGTACGTCTCTCGATAAGACTTGGTCGGGAGAGCTTGCCAAGATCCAAAGTAAGTCAAAGTCACTGTCTGACAGTGTGACTTGCTGATTATTCAACAGACAAATTTTGCGGGGCCTGTTTAAGGTAAGTTGTCCATAACACAGAAGATTTGCACTATTTGAGCCGCTGTCAGAAGAAACATCTACAGCTTCTCCTCGTCTCATCAGCATTCTTACTCTGGCCAACAATACCCGTGGTTTAACTGGTTTACTTACAAAGTCGTCAGCACCTATTTCTAATGCCGCAACATGGTCAAAATCATCATCACTTGCGGTCAATATCAGTACTTTACCCATGTACTTTGATCTTATCTGCCGGCAAATGGTCAACCCGTCGGTTCCGGGCAACATAAGATCAAGTAATAAGATAGCGGGTTGATGTTCAACAATCGCGTCGATTGCACTGATACCATCCTCAAAGATTTTCACATCAAAATCATGTTTGATGAAATATTCTGCAAGCATTAAGCGCAGTTTTGCGTCATCTTCAACAATAAATAAAGATTGTAAAGGGCTCATCTACTACTCAACCAGAGTTCTTATTATTAAATGACCTAATAGTAGCGTAAACCTCATTAAAATACTGTATAAATAATGTACCACGACTCTACATTTTGAACAGCATTCAATTAGAGCGAGGGATCTTGATAATAAGACAGACAAATGACGCTGTGCTTCACTAAACCATCTTGGTTATGCCAACTTAAGCTTTTTATGGAGTGAACAGCATTACGATTTTTGTTAGTATGCAATTGACCAAGGGGGAGTTATGAATCGAAAGAAAAAAATTAATCAAATATTAAAAGCGAAGCATAAAAAGAAAAATGCAAAGTTGCATAAAACTAATAAGCCTCGCTATGTATCAAAAGCGGAACGAGCTACACTAGATACAGAAGCAACAGAACCTTGTGAAAACAACACTCCCGATCAACCTTTAGATTCCCTAGAGTAACAGGTCATTGTCGATTGCAATGTAGCTATCACATGCATCGATAAGGGATTGCGCACATAGCCCTGGAACTGCAAACACGTCCACCTTAGTACCAAATCTTTGTTGTACTCTTTGCACTAAAATTTCAAAATCACCATCACCGGATAGTAATATTATTTTATCGACGTTGCTTGCTATTTCATAAACATCAAGTGCCATACCGACATCCCAGTCTCCTTTAGAACTGCCGTCTCGCCTTTGAATATAAGGCTTAAGTTTAACGTTGAAGCCTATTCCACGCAGAATATGGTGAAATTGCCTTTGCTTTGGATCTTGGGACGATATGGCATAAGCATTCGCCTCTAACACATGTCGACCTTGCGTCGCTATGTACCAAAACTGATTATAATCAAAATTCGACTGGTACTTATCTCTTGTTGTGTAGTAAATATTCTGAACATCGACAAAAATCGCCACTTTTTCCACTGAGGGCTCCGTGTTTACTTTCCATAACATTGCCAGAATTTTACCACTGATTTTCATCGTTAGGCGAAATTAAAGATAACGCTTCAAATAAATTATTTACGTGAACCAAATTCCAATATAAGACAATTTTATAACGAGTATCAAAAATACTAGCCTTTCTGAAGAAACCAATAAAACCTTATATTTCAATATCTTATTTTTATATGGCTTTCAGTTAGTTCCTAACAAACTCTAAGTAGTTACTATTGTGTGATCCTAGTTCAAGATAGTGCTTGATCCCCCATGTGAAAAGCATACTATTATTCGATATTCATATAAACACATATTCATACAAGGCTGATCTAATGGAGCTAGATATCTTCAACCCCTCGAGGCACTTGCGTCGCGCAGTCTTGTTCTGGCTTAGTGCTTTACTTGGCTCCCTCTGTCTGATAGGTGTAATAGTCAATGGTTTTTTTGATAATTACCCTCAAGTCGCATCTGCACAGGCATTTTTTTGCAGTTTCTCATGCTACGTCGCCTTTCATAGCTATAGAGGCAATACGTCACTCTTGCTATCTAATGGCTATATCTATTCTTTTATGAGCTTAATTTCCTTTAATACTTATATTTATTCAATAGATAATGGTGTCTTAGTCTGGAGCTTCCTTTACCCTGTGCTCTCATATCTCATATTAGGTAAGAGATACGGGATGATAGCGACTATGGTTGGTTTTGTTGCTCAATTTTGCCTAATAATCGACAAATGCATCCTTAGTAAGGACAACATAATTTGGGAGCTTCCACTTAATTTCGTTACTGCTTACTTAAGTGTTTGGTTGGCCAGCCACGTGCTAGAGGTTAAACGAAAAACCTCCGAAACCTCGCTGGGTCAATTAGCTTCTCGTGATGCCTTAACAAGTGTATATAACAGACATGCTCTAATTCATAATTTTGAGCGCTATCGACAGGAGAGCGAAAAGCTGCCGTTATCACTGTTAGTATTAGATCTCGATTACTTTAAGCAAATCAATGATAAATATGGCCATGATGTGGGAGATAAAGTATTGGTGCAAACGGCCGCTCTGATCGACGGTTTATCTGATGAGCACCAAGTATATAGAATCGGTGGCGAGGAGTTTTGTATTGCACTTCATAACACTACGATTAAGAATGCCGTAAGTAAAGCAGAGAAGATTCGAATCGCCATAGAAAACCACACATTTAATACGCTCGAGCAACCGATATTCCAAACAGCAAGTATTGGTATTTATCAATGCGATCTTTTTAACGACCTGGATAGTGTGCTTAGAAACGCCGACAAAGAACTATATAAAGCGAAGAAAAACGGGCGTAATCAGGTAATGGTATGTCACGAGCATAAGGAGACCATCTTGAGTGCTCTGAGCTAAGCGATATCATCTTCTTCGTCAAAAATAACATTGTAGTTTTCTGTATACGTACATTGAGGTTGTCTACTGCAAGTAAAAAAGCGGCGGCCCTTAAAATCACCTTGTGTTGCTGTCTTGATGACCATGGGGCTACCACAACGCTTACAGAAGCGCACTTCTTTCTCGGATTCAATCAAGTCAATGTGTGTCGCGAGTAAGCGTCTCAAACGACTCACCTGATAGCTATGTTTAACTGAAGTACCAATGAGAGGAATACCAGAAGACTTACACACATGCATAAGAAGCTTTTGACGTTCGACTTTTCCCTTATCAAGTTCTCGGCCATCATCGAGCTCTATCGCTACTCGAACCTGTAAGGTTCTAGGGTCACATACAACATAATCGAAATAACTTTTGGAGATACGATTATTGGCAATGAACCACTTCTTTTTGTTGGTTTCTAATGGGGCTATCACACTGGTCATGCTGACCTTAGACATAATAATACCATGTTGTCCCACAGCGCTTAATAAAGCATTGTAAAACGCCGTTTCTTTCATATTTAACAAAGCGCCTTTTTTCTTATAGTGACTGTCTTTCAGCTCATCTTGCTTCGCATAACGCTTTTGAACGAAAAAAAAGAATAACACCAGTAAACCAACAACGACAAAAACACTTTCCATAATCTGTTATACACTCTCCAACTGGTCGGAAACAGTATGATACACTTTTGAGTTTATACGCTAACTTGGTAGATAAGTCAGTTTTTTAGGGTAATTCAACGCTATTTGTGAGAGCTAGCTTTGGGTAAACTGAGATTTATAATAACCCTTTGGTCTGGGGTTATTCGTTCGTAGGTGCGTTGCCAATGTTTTTCAATAAGCTTTCTCATTAAACCGCTTGCTTTTGCCTGCTGCAAAGCCTTTTCGATAACCGTTTGATAGCCAGCGGCTGATTCAGAAAGGTAAAAATAGAAGTCTTTGTCATAGACAAGCATCAAGCGCTGTTCGATAGCAAGATGGTCATTTTTCTTGGCTTCATCAACAATTTCGGTCATTCCCCTCGGAAAATAATTGACCTCACCATCGGAACTTATTTTCGAGTATAGTGTTCTCCACTCTCCATCTTCGACATGAACAGGCAATTGATTTATTTTCCACACATCTATGTCATACCAGTTCATACCCAGTCCTGCCACCATTTTAGATTGCTGTAGGTCTTCTAGGTTGTTAATCATATCGAACTTGTTTTGAAGTTCAGGCGGGATGAGTAGAATTCGTTTACCTATCATTCCATTCGTTAAGGGGACTCTTACTGGAATGTATTTTTGATTGCGCTGCTCCGTTCCAATTAACCAAGTCAAAGAAAGCTGCCCAGCTTCAACCATTTTCACTGCTCGTTTTTGTGGTATGTGTTCCATGGGTGTATCAATTGTGACATTGTAACCGGCATCTGTTAAGGCAGTATGTAAAAGGTCATGATAGAACTTGTGGCCTCCATCTTGCTGAGAAGGTAATGTGAGTGTCATCTTTTCTTGTGCAACTACAGACTGGCAGAATATGAATAATACGATTGCTAACTGACGCATTTACCCTTCCTTGTGGAAAAAATTATCTGATTCAGCTACTTGTACTTAGCGACGATCTCCTGATATTGAGACTGTCCTGACTCATTTTTCTTATCCTTGACTGCATCTATACCAAGCTGCAGTTTTTCAACTAATTTATCATCTACTCCTTTATTGAACGCGTAGTATAATTCACCATCACTTAACACAAACACAGGCTCATAATCATCAGTATTATAACCTTTTTTCTTTAACCACCATTTTGCTACATTTTCTTCATATGCCCATATGTCAATACGGTCTTTGGCGAGTTGATCGGCAATGTTTTCTGGTAGAGAAGCTTCATACATCCCATCTCGAGGAACCCCGAGCTCTAACATCAACTGTTCACCTACGTCATCACGTATTACGCCAATTCTATATTGGACGAAATCTAATGCAGCTTGAACTTTAATACCGCGCGATTTCTTCGCCATCGCAACAATCCGTGTACTACTTAGTGGTCCTACCCATTTAAATAAATGCTCACGGAGCCGTGTGCGGGTAGTTGCGAATAAAACTGCATCAGGTTTTATTAACGTTGTGCGATAAGCTCTTGCCCATGGCTGAACTTCAATATCATCTAATGTCAGATCGACGCCCTGCGATTTTGCAGCAGCAATGAGCAAATCAATAGAGATACCCTTTTTTTGTCCATCTTGCGTGTAATTGTAAGGAGGGTATTCTTCCGTAAGAAAACGAAGTTCATTCAATTCAACAGCACTTACAGAGAACGGTAGTACCAGCAAGGCAATTGATAATCTCAGTAGTGATTTCATGGTGGCCATCAACTAATAAAAATTACGTATATCAGTAAACTGTAGAGCTGTATCTAGAATTCGTCCAGATTAAGCAACCTCATAGCTTCGCTGCCTGTATATTATGATAAAAGCGGGACGAGCTATGAGTAATAAAAAAGGCCTTTCGGCTAATGCCAGTCAGTTAAGCTGACTGGCTTTTTTCTTATTAGGGTATTTTTTGTTCTTGGGTTTCACACATCATGGGTATATTCGGTCTTCTCTTTTTAGTGGTAAAACATGGTGTGGTGTTTCATCGAGTAGATGATTGATACGTTTCGGGATAGTGCCTGCCGCTTCCAACCAAAAACCATATATCAGATGGATTATCGCGGTTGCGCTTGTGGTAAAACTCAGCTGATTTGGATGGATACCCAGTATCGTCTTAGCCATATTAGCCATTTGATACCGAATGATATTGTAGCCAAGCAGCAATCTCCACAGCTCTTGCTCTATCATCTCTGGAAGCTTGCTTCTTAGCGTAAACTCATTGTTTTGCAAAGAAGATTTGATTTCCCGATAACCGACTTCTATTTCCCAACGATGACTATACAGGTCGACTATCTCCGCTGACGGGAAACGCATGACATCCGTCATTGAGGTGAGGATATTCACCTCTTTTCCCTTAATCTTTTTGGCTAATAACCTAACTTCAACGGTTTCTGGCAGGTCTGGGAACTTCCGCTTTGCTTGTGGGCTAGCATTCAGAGCAACCACTTTGTCATTACGCCCTAACTTCCTGATGACGGTATATTGTGTATCTTTTCTCATTGGCATCAACCAGTGACGTTCTTTACCGGTTTGGTGCCAACGATTAAGTAATCCCAGAGAGTAGAAGCCCCGGTCAAACATGGTCAGGCTATTATCGGGAGTTGTTTCAATAAGACGTTCTGCCAAAACCATCTCATTCGTCTTATAACTATCAAACGCACTGGCTATCATCATATGGCTGCTTAGTTCCATCTGGCAGACCATTCGCACTTGGGGAAATGAACCATCGCCATTTTGATTAGAAGGCACTTTATACCGCTCTCTGTTCTCCGGGGTGTCTGGTGTACGCCAAACGACACCATCGACACCAAGGAGTTTTAGTCCAGACCATGTGGGATGTTCGGCCTGTTGATGCCACATCTGCTGGCTACGATGAAAAACTTCTTTCACCGCGTCAGCCCCCAACCGTTGGCGAGCCTGAACTACAGCGCTTGGAGCAACTAAAGGTTTCTTGCCTGGCAGCATTAACTGCGCCTTACTCACAATACTCCAAACGGGTTCTTGTCGATAAAGGGACATTGCGATGACTGTCCACACGGCCATATCTAAAGGAATGCGGCGCTTTCTAACCGTTGCCACACCAGTAGCTTCTAGGCATTGATTAATAAAGTTAGGACAGAGAATATCTGAAAGCTGCCCGAGTTGGTCGGTATTAGGTGCGTAGCCATTAGCCATCGCAAGAGCGGTTGTGAGTTGCAAAAGAAAAGGTCCTAACTATCAAAAGCTAGGACCTTTATACCGTTTGTGGAGGATCGTTCAACCTATCATTTTAGGCTTAACTGATCGGCATTAGGCCTTTCGGCCCTTTTTATTCATGTATCATCATGAGTTCATTCAGTAAATTGGATAAGTCAGTGCCTGTCACACTTCCCGTACTTAAATCAAGTCCACTGAATTGATCTACCACATTTTCCAATTTGATTGACTGATGTTGCCCACTATCTCGTTGAATGACTAGCTCAATATCATTATTGTCAATGTTGGCTGATATATCAGAAAGAAGCTCATCTATAGTTTCACTTCCTACCAACAAATCTGAAACGTTAATTTTGTCTTCGGACACGTAGAAATCAGTGATAATATCTTTACCTCCATCAATATCGCTTCCTCTCCAAACAAACTGGTCTTGGCCAGATCCCCCCGTTAATATGTCATCACCTTGCCCACCAATTAATATATCATCACCTTGGCCACCGAGCAGGATGTCATCTCCAGCGCCACCATCTAGAGTGTCATCACCACCTTGACCATACAAGATGTCATCGCCCAAGCCACCCTGCAAAATATCGTTTTGGTCATTTTGGTGTGAAACATCAAAGTTACTGTAGTTTTGACGCACAAAACTATTGATGCTTTCGCTAGAAACATCGGCTAACGGATCACCCGTTTCTGCAGCAACATACTTTTGGAGAGCAGAAATACCTTGTCCATCAATACTGTCAAAATTGATGAGGTCACCGAACAAGATATCATTGCCATCGCCACCAATAATCTCGTCCTGTCCCTGGTTTAAAGCAACTTCCTGACCCAGAATCGTCTCAGCTAATCTATCTACGTTGATATTGGATACAACCGTCCCATCCGAATCATACTCAGACAAGGTTGCGGCATTAATACCATCTCCAATACCAATAGCTTCAATGGAAGACATGAGTAGCAAAACGTGATACATGTGGCGAGTCTGTATTGTGATTGAATTACTATCACTATATCTAAGGCCATTTGAGTGAGTTAGATTACCCAAGGTCGACCCCGTCAATGGTGATTTAACTGCACCAAAGCTGGAGACGAGCTCTTGTCCTTTATATAACACCGAAGTGCCAATCTGGTAGTCTGATGGTAAAATATCATCCAAGGTGACGACCTCCTTATTAGAGGTATCGAAATCTAGAACCACTTCGTCAAATCGATTTTCATCCAGTTTATGTTTATGGATATAGTTGGGGTTACCATCGGTAATGAAATAGGTGATGTTCTCAGCTTGCTCATTTGTGTTTGCATCAAACCATTCGATTGTTGCATCAAAACTGGCTTCATAATTGGTGTAGCCGCTACCTGAATCCTCAATATCACTCAACTGAGAAATGAAATCAGCTCGCGCGCTCGGTGAATTCAAGTCAACTGAAATGGTCACTCCCGTACTAGTAGCGAACTCAGTTAAAAGCATATTCACTTTGCCAGTGTTAGGCCCAGAGTTAACAGTACTATATAATTGATCAAATACCTCAATAATTTCCGACTTCGCTGTTGCTACGCTATTGTGCATACTACCTGAGGTATCTAGGACAAAAGCAATATTATAATCCTGACCTGCTATAATCTGAACTCCCTGTACATCCCCGACAATCAAATCATGAGTGTCGCTTCCTTCAATAACATCATCTCCATGAGAACCAGATCTCATTGCATAATCGACGGGGTCAGGCAGTACACGCAGGTTAATGAACTGGCTTACCGATTCTGAAGTTGCAGGTGCATTATCTTGCGCTGTTGCAATTAACTCAAGTGGATAGTCACCTTCATCTAATACATAAACCTCAAGCCCAGTTAAATCATCAGTCCACGCTGATAAATCAACACTGTTTTTTCCATCCTCTGTTGCAAGAACACTAATGGAGTTACCATTACCATCACGAATGACGGAACCCTCAGGTAAGCCATTTAGCAAAAGTGAAAGCGTTTCTGAGCCATCAGTATCGTTTAAGCTTACCGCAATCTCACTTAATGAGATGTAGCTGTCCTCGAACCCTATATTATTGGCTTTCTCAAGTTTAATATCGTCTAGCAATGCACCGTAGCTATTTGAAGAAGTCTCAGACTCAAAGACGATTTTATAACTGCCGCTCGAAGGCGTCTGGAAGTTTATATCCTCTGTTTGCCAAGTTAGGCTTTGTTTGTCTGTGTAGTCAAATAGTACTTCTCGAATCCCATTTTCATCTTCAAGAAATACCGTCATTGGGGAGTCGTTCATTCTGCGAGCGACAACATCAAAAGACAATGTGTAGAATTGACCTGCGTCTGCACTAAATTCCGTAAATAGCTGATCATCACCACGACGTCCTTCTAGTTCGTACAATTGGTTATCACCATCTGAACCACGTCGATAGACACTTTCCTTACCAACCTCATTGTACTGTCCAGGATTATCAGTACCCCAAGTACCTAACACTCCATCTGCCTGAGTCAATTCGCTGGAAGTCACATCGCCACGCCACGAACGATTAGACAAATCGATGGTGTCAAAGGTGTTCAAAGAGATGACTTCTGGCTCAGATACAGTAATCGTAGGAGCGTCTGTTTGGGCATCAACTTGAACATTGATATCATGATCTTCGATCAACTCATTATCAGCAGTATACCCTTGTACCCTAAGTACAAAGTTTTCATTACTGTTGTTTGGCGGTGTTATGGTAAGTTGCTGTAACTGCTGTACGGTTAACTGCGCCTCTCCATTGGATATAGAAATCGGAGCATTGCCCGATGCTAACACTGCACCTGGCGGTATGTCACTGACTACTAGTTTATCAACTGAACTGCCTTGAGGAAGGCTAATATTGAGAGCAATATTACTGTCTTCAATGCCCGCGGAACGTTGTTGTACAGACAAATCAGGAACTTCGCTCACGGCAATAATAGTGGTCGCGATATCTGAATTTTGGCCATAAGAATCGGTCACGTAAAACTTTATTTCACGATCCGTTTCATCAGGGTTTTCGCTGGTATTCTGATATTTAATCCCTTGCAAGAACAATTCAAACTCGGCAGCAGAAGCGCCATCGACGACATCACTCGTAATAAGGAGGCTCAGACCAGAGGCGGTACTGCTTTGGCTAACTGTAAACCCGGCTTTAGGCAACCAAGTAAGCTGGTCTCCGTCATGACGCTGAGTTAATGAAACATGCATAGAGTGGAGGGTATCTTTATCATCAAAGATGTTAGCGTCTGTATCCGCAACAGCAATCGGACCATCACCTTCTGTAAAGTCAGTGATAAAGTCTATATTGGTATCTTGCTTGGCGACTTTAATAATAAGATCATTATAATCATTATCATCATTAGCATGATCTACTTGATCATCGAAGTAAATGATAGTATTACCGTTATCATCAAGGGTAGTCCTCATTAGTGACGCTTCATCATGACTTAACAGTACTTCGGCATTACCCTGAATGCTGCCATTGATCATCAATCGACCATCTGAGTTAACCTCAAAAGTTGCATCCGATGGTACACTATCAACTAGATTTGCCCCGTCAGCAATAAGGAAGTATTCAACGTTGTCTAAGCTGTCAAGAGAAGCAAGCACAGGTTCAAAACCACTTTGACGAGAGTCATGAGAATCTGACATCAGAATTTGCAGCTGCTGGGTATCAGACGCTGGATCATAAACATAATAACCAAAGACATTACGGTAACCTGCATCTTCACTAACAAATTCAATCTGGTATTGGCTACCGTCTAAATCTATTAATGGCTTTTCATTGTCTTCAATCGTCGCTTTCGCATTTATCGGGGTTGACTGATGTTCAGTGCTTGCAGCGAGCAAAAATGTCTCATTATTTTCTGAAACTTCATCATCAACGGTTTTAACCGCAACAGAAAACTCGCTTTCACCCGCTGGCAAATTAAATTCGAACAAACCATTTTGAACAGAGACGATCTGCGTTTGTTCGGGAGAGCCATAAGTTACTGTAACTACACTGCCATCATAATCTTCTGGTGACGATGCTTTTCTCTCTTTTAGCTCTAATGTGATAGAAGTGTCTGAGCTACTTTGGCTCGAAAGCACTACATTAAAGATGGCATCGCTTCCTTCAGCCACAGTATCTTCACTGACACTTGTTACGATTGGGCGGTCATCATCTGACCCTGCGCGACCATCATCGATGATGATTGATACTTTGGAATCCGAGCCTTGAGCACCTTCCACACCGCTCACGACCAACTCAAAACTCTCAGCTCCCTCATAAATAGGTTGCGCATTATCATCGGTGGTGTGCACTGTCACACGAACCTGAGTCACTCCAGCAGGTATAATAAGATCGCCATTATCGGCAATTGAGAGGAACTGCCAGCCTTGACCATCGTGATAGGCCGCGTCCATATTGCTGATATCAGACGCATCCGTTTCTGAGTGAGAAACCAGTAGGTTCACCGTCACCGCTTGCGCTGTGTTTTTACTTAGCGATACCGTAAACTCTGCGCCAGAGCCCTCACTCACATTGCCTCCTCCCGAAACCGACACGAGAGGGATATCAACGTTATTAATCACACCAGACGCGTTTTCTCCTCCAACAACCAAGGTGTAATCTTCAGCGTGCTCATACACACCATCCAGCACGGTTGGGATGACAATAGAGAACGCATGAATACCGACAGGCACCACCAATTGTTGATGAACCGCATCATAGGTAACGCCATGTGTAAACACCGCTTGACTCAAATCAACATCTGCACTGTCAGCAGTATCGGTGTTAGGTTGACCAAACGTCACACTGTATCGCGTTTCTTGAAGGACGCCTTCCTCCAAACTCACCTGATAAACAAGGTTGTCCCCTTCGGTCACCGTCTCGTCAAGCATCGACACCGAGCTCACCGCCACATCCTGAGGAAGCGGGTTCACCACTATCGATACTGTGGCCTCAGAGTAACCACCTTTGTCATCTGTGATCACATAGTCAAAGCTGGTTTCACCGACAAAACTGTCTTCCAAGTCGATATAAACAACACCATTTTCAATTCGCGCTTGCGCATTATTCACATCAGACACATGAGTAATGCGAAGGTTGTCCCCATTAGGGTCAACATCATTACCCAGCAACTCAGTGACTGGGATCTCTAAAACCTCGCCTTGGTTGGCCGCATAAGCGCCTTCTCCTGATGCTTTAAAACCCGTTAAGAAATAATCTGAGGAGTCGCTACCACGCGCTGGAGTATTGGTGAAGTCAAGCGCTTCAAACACAACACTATCAAAAGCAACGCCACCTAAATCCTCTTCATCAAAATGGTAAGTGCCTTGGTCATTGCCCTCATTCGCCACAAAGGTGCCACTGGCAACAGGGTTATCGCCAAGATAAGCCACCCATTTCCCTTGCTCGTGATTCCCACTTCCTCCCTCATCTTTAAACAAGTTCGAGATTTCAAAACTGAATTCTGTTGCAGGCTTGTCCAGTGAAACGGTTAACTGCTCTGACTCCCCATCTTCTCGGTTATATTGGATCTGAGCCCCTGGTCCACCGTTTTCATCACCAGATACGCCGCGTTTTACACCGCTTTCGGTGGTGATGGTTTTCTCTTGACCTTGATAACTCGCGCTCACACTCACCCCATCGTGTGACCAAGAACTGGAGTTAAATGTGCCTAATGCCACATCAAAAGCAACGGGGTCATCCGCTGCGATAGGCGCCGCGTTTCCTTCAACTAAGGTCACCGTGTGCTCATCACTGTGGTTGCCATCACTGTCTACAGCACGATAATCAAATGTATCGCTGGAAGAGGCTTCTAAATAACGAAGCTCCCAGTTACCTGGTCCCTCTGTGGTGACAATAACAGACTCAATTTCTCGTCCTTCTGGCGCGTCAATGGTGGCCACATGGAACAAATCTGTATTGCCTGAGGTCTCTTTGGTCACCGGGACGTCAATCACTGAGCCATCGTCTAATACCGCCTGCACAATCGCGGTCGTTTCATGGCTATGGCCATCTTCAAACCATCCGCCCAATCCATCTAGACCAAGTTCAATTGAAGTTGAAGGGCGGTCACTCAAGTCAATCGTGATGGTTTCGCCTTGCTGTATACCACCATCGTCACCAACACCGAGTCCATACCCAATATGGCTGGCCCCTGCAAAGTACTGAGTAAGTGGCTGACTCGCAGAGGTAACGGTAATTGCATCGCCATTATCAAACTGCATCACTCGCTGAGCTGGGTTACCTTCAACAGCTTCACCCCAGTTTAGGAACGTGCTTTGACTTGCATTGCCATCCATACCTTCTGGCGCTTGCTTAACACCAAGCACAAACCCTGTTGATTCACTGTCATTCTCGTAACGAATAAGGTTTGGATCACTAAAGACGGTACCTTGCTGAAGCACCTCCCCATTGGCTGAAAATGTCGTGACATCACTGGCATCAATCAACTGATTATCGTAGTAAAGCTGCCCTGATTGAGGGAGCTCTGTGATCACCACACCCAGCGGCGTGTTGCTTGCATCATTTTCATCATCTGAAATATGGTCTTGCGCGACGTCATTGCTATCGAAGAAAATACCCGCATGACCATTGGCATCCAATGCCACACTAAAGTCTTCTGCTTGAGGAGGATTATCGGCAAAGTCCAGAATCGTTGCACTGGTGCTGGTTGACGTTAATCCAAGTACTGTATTCTGCCCTGCCGCTACGGAGAGAGTGAAGCTCTCATCACCTTCATACGTCGTATCTTGCGCCGTGACTACCCTTACATTGACGGAATCAGAGCCAGCTGGCACCCCAATTTCCCCAGAAACTGGCACATCCTGCCATACTCCATCCCCGTCTTGGTACTGATAAGCTGCAATATCTTGAACTGAGGTATCACCTGGATCCAAAGTCAGTACAAAGGAAACCTCAGAGGTTGCTGTGTTTGAAAGTAGAACGGTAAAGTGCGCCGTATCACCTTCTGCAACCTCTCCCCCGCCTGTAATGGAAACAACGGGGCGCTCGGAGTTGTCCGTAATCGTGCCGGTACCTGAATCAGTGACAGTAAAACTCTCACCACCCACTGTGGCTGAAGCACGCGCCTCAAGGTTAAAGGTTTCTGACCCTTCAAAAATCGTGTCGTTTGCGGTTTGTACTGACACCTGAATGTCACTGGCATTACCCGGTATGGTGTACGAGCCATCA